>JAXJYT010000082.1:0-28369 GCA_036306845.1 Acutalibacteraceae bacterium
GATAAGGAGGGCTTCCTTCGTAGTGAAACCTCACTTGTGCAGACCATAGGTCGCGCCGCGCGTAACGCTAACGGTGAGGTTATAATGTACGCCGATACCGTTACACGCTCTATGGAAAACGCTATCAGAGAAACCAACCGCCGTCGTGAAATTCAGACGGCTTATAACGAGGCGAACGGAATTGTTCCTAAAACCATCATTAAGGATGTACGCGATATTATTGAAATCGGAACCAAGGTTGAAAACGAAAAGCCGGATAGCAAGCTATCCCGCGCAGAAAAAGAGGCGCTTATAGGGCGACTTACAAACGAAATGCATCAGGCGGCTAAAATTCTTGAATTCGAGCATGCGGCATACCTTCGTGATCGCATAAACAAGCTTCGCGGCGGAAAATAATTATATTGTAGGGCGGGGGTTTACTCCCGCCGTTTTTTATTGTTATTTTTGCAAGAAAAATGTTTACAATAAATTATAAATAAATTATAATAATATTGTATATACACATTTGGAGGAAAATGCTTTGGCAAGTGATAAGCTGATAATAAAGGGTGCAAACGAGCACAACCTTAAAAATATTGACGTTGAGATTCCGCGTGATAAGCTTGTGGTGTTTACGGGTCTTTCGGGTAGCGGTAAATCCTCGTTGGCGTTTGATACGATTTATGCCGAGGGTCAACGCCGTTACGTTGAATCACTTTCAAGCTATGCTCGTCAGTTCTTAGGTCAGATGGAAAAGCCCGATGTTGAAACTATTGATGGGCTTTCTCCCGCTATATCCATTGACCAGAAAACCACTTCTAAAAACCCACGCTCTACCGTAGGCACAGTAACCGAAATATATGATTATCTGCGTCTTTTATACGCGCGTGTGGGTGTTCCGCACTGTCCCGTTTGCGGAAAAGAAATCAGTCAACAAACCACCGACCAGATTGTTGACGTTGTAATGGGATTGCCTGAGGGCAGTAAGATTCAGGTGCTTTCTCCCGTTGTAAAGGGCAGAAAGGGTGAGCATCAAAAGGAGCTTGAGGCAGCGCGCAAATCGGGATACGTAAGGGTAAGAATTGACGGCAACATTTACGATTTATCTGAAGAAATCAAGCTTGATAAGAATAAAAAGCATATGATAGAGGTAGTAGTAGACCGCCTTGTTATAAAGAGTGATATACGTTCCCGCCTTACCGACAGTATCGAAACCGCCACCAACCTTTCGGGCGGCCTTATTGCTGTTGACGTAGTAGGCGGCGATGAATTGCAGTTTTCTCAAAGCTACGCTTGTGAGGAGCACGGAATCAGTATACCCGAGCTTACCCCCACGATGTTCTCCTTTAATAACCCTATGGGTGCGTGTCCGACATGTACGGGTATCGGCGTGTTTAAAAAAATTGACCCACGCCTTATTATAAGTGATGAGGACAAGTCACTTAAGGACGGTTGTATCAAGGCGGCAGGTTGGGGTGTTAATTCCTACTTTAATCCCGATGCAGGCTCGCTTGCGCTTATGTATTACGACGGTGTTGCGCGAAAATTCGGTTTCGATATAAACACACCGTGGCGCGATATACCCGAAGAAGCTAAAAACGTTGTGCTTTACGGCTCGGGTGAAGAAAAACTTGAACTTCACCGTAACACCGACTTTGGCGGCGGAACGTATTATGCCGCCTTTGAGGGCGTTGTAAACAATGTTCAAAGACGCTACGAGAACACTAAAAGCGATTGGGCGCGCGCCGAATACGAAACCTATATGAGTGAAACGCAGTGTCCCGACTGTAAGGGCGCGCGACTTAAGCCCGAATATCTTGCGGTTACGGTGGGCGGCATTAACATTGAGCAGTTCTGCAATATGTCTATCGGTGAGGAAATCACCTTCATAAACGGACTACAGTTTGGTGCACGCGACCAGATGATTGCAAAGCCTATTTTAAAGGAAATAAATTCACGCCTTTCCTTCCTTTCGAGTGTGGGCCTTGAATATTTGTGTCTTTCACGTTCGGCAGGTACTCTTTCGGGCGGTGAAAGTCAGCGTATACGCCTTGCTACACAAATCGGTTCATCGCTTATGGGTGTTTTATACGTGCTTGATGAGCCAAGCATCGGTCTTCACCAACGCGATAACGAGCGTCTGCTTAATACGCTTAAGCGCCTGCGTGACCTTGGTAACACGCTTATCGTGGTTGAACACGATGAGGATACTATGCGCGCCGCTGACTATATCGTTGATATCGGACCCGGTGCGGGTATTCACGGCGGACACGTTGTGTTTAGCGGTACGCCCAAGGAGCTTGAAGCCTGCACTGAATCACTTACCTCTGATTATCTTACGGGCAGAAAACGCATACCGATACCCGAAAAGCGTCGCAAGGGTAACGGTGGAAAGCTTGTTGTAAAAGGCGCGGCGGAAAACAACCTTAAAAATATAGACGTGAAAATACCGCTTGGTCAGTTTGTGTGCGTTACCGGTGTTTCGGGTAGCGGTAAATCTTCACTCGTAAACGATATTATCTATAAGGTTTTGGCTAACAGACTTAACCGCGCAAAAACTATTGCCGGTAAATATAAGAGTGTCGATGGCATTGAACTGCTTGATAAGGTGATCGATATCGACCAATCTCCCATCGGCAGAACACCGCGAAGCAACCCTGCAACATATACGGGTGTGTTCAATGATATACGTGAGCTTTTTGCAAGCACAAAGGATGCCAAAGCAAAGGGCTACAACGCGGGTAGATTTTCCTTTAACGTTAAGGGTGGTCGCTGTGAGGCGTGTAGCGGTGACGGTATTTTAAAGATAGAAATGCATTTCTTGCCTGATATATATGTTCCGTGTGAGGTTTGCGGCGGTACCCGCTATAACCGCGAAACCCTAAACGTACGCTATAAGGGCAAGAATATATATGATGTTCTTGAGATGACGGTAGAGGAGGGTATGTACTTTTTTGAAAGTCACCCTAAAATTTACCGTAAGCTTAAAACGCTTTTTGACGTTGGACTCGGTTACATCAAAATCGGTCAAAGCGCCACAACCCTTTCGGGTGGTGAGGCACAACGCGTAAAGCTTGCTACCGAGCTTTCTAAACGCTCTACGGGTAAAACCATATATATTCTTGATGAGCCCACAACGGGTCTTCACACTGCTGATGTTCACAGACTGATAGAGGTGCTTCACCGTTTTGTTGATGCTGGTAACACTGTGCTTGTAATTGAACACAATCTTGACGTCATAAAAACTGCCGACCATATAATCGATTTAGGTCCAGAAGGCGGTAACGGTGGCGGAACTGTGGTCGTAGCGGGTACACCCGAAGAGGTTTGCGAATGCGAAGCTTCATATACCGGTAAATTCTTGAAAAGAATACTTTAAGTTTACACATTATTAACCAAATTTTGTGTAATAGCCTTTAAAATACGACTTAAGGGGGGAGAGCATTGTTCGGATATATAAGGGCTTGTAAGCCTGAGCTTAAAATGAAAGAATTTGAAACCTACAAGGCGGTTTACTGTTCACTTTGCAGACGCCTTGGCAAGAGCTACGGTATGCTTTCCCGAATGACATTAAGCTACGATTTCACCTTTTTGGCACTGCTTAATATGTCGCTTTCCGATGGGTGCGTGGCCTTTGAACAAAAGCGTTGCGCCTTTAACCCGCTTAAAAAGTGCAATTACTGTAAGTGCGATGATGCATTGGAATTACCTTCGGCTGCGGCAATGATAATGCTTTATTACAAAATCCTTGATAATATCGCCGATGAGCATGGATTTAAAAAGCTCGGTTTTATAATGCTGAAGCCAATATTTTCTTCGGCGCATAAAAAGGCGGCAAAAAAATACCCCGATGTAGAATCGGCGGTGGCAGATTATATAATGGCGCAGTCTGAAATAGAGGATGAAAATTCTGACTGCCTTGATGCCGCGGCTGACCCTACGGCAAGGGTTATGAGTGTGATTTTACCGCTTTGCAGTAACGATGATGGACAGAAACGGGTGCTTGAGCGCCTCGGTTACTGTCTTGGAAGATACATCTATCTGCTTGATGCCGCGTGCGACCTACCAAACGATATTAAAAAGGGTAGCTACAACGTGCTTAAGGCGGGAATTACGGGTGGAGCGGCAGAATACGCCAAAAGCCGCGTAGAACCGCAGCTTTACACCTGCATTAATGAGGCGGCAAAGGCATTAGAGCTACTTAACATAAAGAAATTCAAATCAATTCTCGGCAACATAATATATCTTGGTTTAGAGGAAACCTTTAAAAAGGAGTTAAATAAATGAACAATCCCTACGAAGTACTTGGCATATCGAGAAACGCTACCGATGAACAGGTAAAAAACGCTTACCGTGAACTTGCAAGAAAATATCATCCCGATAATTATGCCGATAATCCGCTTTCGGACTTAGCGAGTGAAAAGATGAAGGAAATTAACGACGCCTATGATGCAATTATGGCAGAGCGCCGTGCAGGTGCATCGCGCAAAAACGGTGGTCAGAGTGGCTACAGCTCGGCGCAGTCGGCATTTCCCGAGGTGCGTTCACTTATAAATCAAAACCGTCTTGAGCAGGCGCAGGAGGTGCTTGACGGCGTACCGCCGCATCACCGTAACGCTGAATGGTATTTTTTAAACGGTACCGTTCTTTACCGCCGTGGTTGGTTTGACCAAGCATATACGAGCTTTGCTACGGCGGCACGTATGGACCCGCACAATATGGAATATCAGAATGCGGTCCGCAATGCGCAACGCCAACAGGGAGCACAGTATAATCCGTACCGTTCTTACGGCGGTCAGAGTGATTGTACGGGTTGCGATGTTTGTCAGGGTCTTATATGTGCCGACTGTTGTTGTGAATGTATGGGCGGCGATTTAATCCGTTGTTGCTGATATGAAAAAAACGACTAAAATAACTCTTTGCGGATTATGTGCAGCACTTTCTACCGCTTTTATGCTTACAAGTTTTTTTCCATACCTCACCTATGCTATACCTGCAGTTGCAGGTCTTATAGCAATGGTGCCGCTTATTGAAATCGGTGCAATTTGGGGTATTGCTACCTATGCGGTAAGCGCGCCGCTTATATTGCTTTTCGGTGAAATCGAAGCATCTCTTTTGTATGCGCTTTTGTTTGGATACTATCCCGTGCTTAAAGCAATCATTGAGCGCATTGACAAAATATGGATAGAATGGCTTATAAAGCTTTTCTGCTTTAATATTGCGGTGCTTGGTGCATATTTTGTCGGAAGACATATATTTATGGTATCCTATGAGGATTTGGGTGAATTCGGGAAATACGGTGCAGTAGCGTTCCTTGCGCTTTGTAACGTGGTGTTTGTGCTATACGATATTGCAATATCAAGGGTATCGGTACTTTATATGTCGCGAATTCATCCTAAAATTAAAAGATTGATAAAACACTTATAAAAAAAGCGCCCGAAAGGGCGCTTTTTTTATAACTTAATTTACTTTGTACCAAAAATACGGTCGCCTGCATCACCAAGACCGGGAAGAATATAAGCGTGGTCATTAAGACAGTCGTCAAGACCTGCACAGTAAACAGGCACATCGGGATGCGCCTTTGTGAACGCTTCAATACCCTCGGGCGCGGCAATAATGCACATAAATTTAATTCTTTTGGGATTAAACTCTTTAATACGCGCTACCGCATCAATGGCGCTACCGCCGGTAGCAAGCATCGGGTCAAGCACGAAAACGTCGCGCTCCTCTAAATCGGCGGGAAGCTTGCAGTAGTAATCAACAGGTTGATGTGTTTCGGGGTCGCGGTACATGCCAATGTGACCAACCTTTGCGGCGGGGATAAGGCTTAAAACGCCGTCAACCATACCAAGACCTGCGCGAAGAATCGGCACGAATGCCATCTTTCTGCCTGCCAATACCTTAGTTTTAGCAGTCATCATAGGTGTCTTCGTCTTAACCTCACGAAGAGGCAGGTCACGGGTTGATTCGTAGCACATAAGCATTGCGATTTCGCTTACAAGCTCACGGAACTGCTTAGAGCCCGTGCGCTCATCACGCAAAATGGTAAGCTTGTGCTGGATAAGCGGATGATCCATAACAAAAACGTTTTCTTTCATTTTATGATTCCTCCTGATTTTCTATAGCAATAATTTTATTAACTCTGGTCTGGTGGCGTCCACCCTCAAATTCAGTATCGACAAACAGGTCGGCAAGCTCTAACGCGGTGCCGATCCCTATAACTCTGCCGCCAAGACAAAGGATGTTACTGTCGTTGTGAAGGCGTGTGTATTTTGCCGAAAAATGCTCACTGCAAGCGGCGGCGCGAATACCCTTAATCTTGTTCGCTGCAAGTGACATTCCAATACCCGTACCGCATACAAGAAAACCGCGTTCACATTCGCCACTTGTGATTTTCTCGCAAACTTTGATGGCAATATCGGGATAATCTACCGATTTGTTTTCATAAATACCGCAGTCAACAACCTCAAACCCGCGTGATTTAAGATGCTCTGCTATGGCGTTTTTATGCTCTAAACCACCGTGGTCACAACCGATTACAATCTTCATTTTTGTTTCTCCGTTTCCTTTTTTGCTTTAAGCTCACGCTCTGCTTGTGGCAGGCGAAGATATACAGGTAATAACTTTTGCGGCGGTATGGTATTTCCCGCCAAAAATTCTTTTTCGGCACAAAGCGCTACACCTACAGCGTTTTGATATTTTAGATTTGGCGCGGCACATTCGATGTTTGGCTTGTCCGAGATTTGTTTTAAAAATATATCGGCGCCGTCACCGCATACGATAATTCTTTCATCACCGTAACCGTTATTAAGCTCATCAATAAGCGTACCGATTTCAAGCGCACGGTCATCACATATACGGGTGATACTGTCGCCCGATATACGAAACAACGCATTATAGACCTGATTGCAACGCGCATCCATAACGGCGCACAAAATACAGTCTTGTCCGCGGAAGCTTTCCGCCATAGCACCAAGTGTGGAAACACCGACACAGGATAAGCTTTTAGCCGCTGCCAATCCCTTTACTGCGCTGATTCCGATGCGGATACCCGTAAACGATCCGGGACCTGCGGCAATTGCAAGACCTTCAATCTCATCAAAGCTTATGTGCGCGGCGCTTAAAACATCATTAGCTAACGGTAAAAGTGTTTGTGAATGGGTAAGCTTCACGTTTATAAACGCCGAAGCCAAAACAGTGCCGTTTTCTATAATGGCGACCGATGCGGGTCCCGCCGAGCATTCAAATGCTAATATTTTCAAGAAAAGGCACCTCCCGTTACGGTAATCGTTCTATCGGTATCACCGTTTTTGCGGATTTCAATGCGGATTACGTCATCCGGCAGAGCGGCTTCTATATTCTCGCTCCACTCAATAGCGCAAACGCCACCCGCTTCACAGTATTCAAAATATCCGGTTGAATAAAGGTCGTCCCAACCGCTTATACGGTACATATCAAAGTGATAAATCGGAAGTCTGCCACCTGAATATTCGTTTATGATAGCAAAGGTAGGGGAGGTAACGTCACCGCTAAAACCCAAGCCACGCGCAAGACCGCGAACAAAGCAGGTTTTCCCCATTCCAAGATCACCGCTAAAGGCAATAACCTCACCGCCCGTAAGGTGTTTGGAAAGACCTTCGGCAAAGCTTTCGGTATCCTTGGGGGACTTGGAATTAAATGTTAGCATGTATAATCTCCCCCTTTCTCATTATCCATATAATTTTATCACAATAAAATGGTAGTGTCAATGTAAAAAGCATAGGTTTTGTTCATAATTTTTTAAAAATTTGGTTGTATTTAAGCGCGTGGTATGATATAATTTTAGATAGATTTTTTGGAGGGATTTTATGAGGCCTGATGGAAAAAGACTAAGAAATTGCGACCCAATGTATACGGTAGCGGCTTATATAATGGATAAGCGAATGGATTCTATGAATGCCATCACCCTTGATATACCGCTTGAGCCGATACAGGAATACCTTAATAAGAAACGCAAGGAAGGGCATAATATAAGCCATATGGCAGTTATGCTTGCGGCTTTTTTGCGTACTACCGCTGAATATCCTGAGCTTAATCGATTTATCGTTAACAAAAAGGCATATGCCCGTAATGAGTTTGCGGTTGGTATGGTTGTGCTTAAGAGCGGTGAGGCAAGTCACGGTACAATGTCAAAAATGTATTTTAATATGACCGATACAATTTTGGACGTAAATAATACCATCAATAAATTTGTTGATGAAAACCGTGAGACACCCGATAATAACGGCACCGAAAAGCTGATTAAGTTCCTTTTGAGCGTACCGGGTATATTACCGGTAGGCGTTGGAATTTTTAAATGGCTTGATAAGCACGGATTACTTCCGAAGGCAATTATCGATATGTCACCGTTCCATAATACCATGGTTATTTCAAACCTTGCATCTATCCGTACAAATCATATTTATCACCATATTTACGAATTTGGCACTACAAGTATGATTATGACAATGGGTAATTCGCGTGAGGTACCGCACCGCAAGGGCGGTGAAATCGTATTTGAAAAGTGTATGCCGTTAGGCGTAGTTATGGATGAGCGTATTGCTTCGGGCAGCTATTATGCGATTGCTTTCCGCCGTATGAAGCAGTATCTGCGCAATCCCGAATTGCTTGAAACACCGCCCGAAAAGGTTGTTGCTGATCCGGGACTTAAAAAATCTTAAAATACACTTGATTTTACAAGTGTTTTGGTATACAATATATTGGTAAATTTTTAACAAATGGAGGATTTTTATCATGTTGGTTTCTGCAAAAGAAATGCTCAACAAGGCAAAGGCCGGCAAGTACGCTGTTGGTCAGTTTAACATTAACAATCTTGAGTGGACAAAGTCTATTCTTCTTACCGCACAGGAGCTTAATTCTCCCGTAATCCTTGGCGTGTCCGAGGGTGCAGGTAAGTATATGTGCGGCTACAAGACCGTTGTTGGTATGGTTAACGGTATGATTGATGAGCTCGGTATCACCGTTCCGGTTGCACTTCACCTTGACCACGGTAGCTACGAAGGTGCAAAGGCTTGTATCGAAGCAGGCTTCTCGTCCGTTATGTTTGACGGTTCACACTATCCGATTGAAGAAAACATCGCTAAAACCAAGGAATTGGTTGGCATTTGTGATGAGCTTGGTCTTTCTCTTGAGGCTGAGGTTGGCGCTATCGGCGGTGAAGAGGATGGCGTTGTAGGCAGCGGTGAGGTTGCAGACCCCGAAGAGTGCAAGATGATTGCAGACCTTGGCGTTACAATGCTTGCTGCAGGTATCGGTAACATTCACGGTAAGTACCCTGAAAATTGGGCAGGCTTAAGCTTTGATACTCTTGATGCTATTCAGCAACGCACCACAACAATGCCGCTCGTTCTTCACGGCGGTACAGGTATCCCTGCTGATATGATTAAGAAGGCTATTTCCTTGGGCGTTTCTAAAATCAATGTTAATACCGAGTGCCAGTTGAGCTTTGCTGAAGCTGTACGTAAGTACATTGAGGACGGCAAGGACCTTCAGGGTAAGGGCTTTGACCCCCGTAAGCTTTTAGCTCCCGGTTGTGAGGCTATTAAGGCTACCGTTAAAGAAAAGATGGAGCTTTTCGGATCGGTTGGCAAGGCTTAATTTTAGTTTTAGATTTGTGGCAGAATGGAACTTTTGAGTTCCTTTCTGCCTTTTTTGTTATATATAATATATACTTGCAAAAAATATAAAAAAATAGTATAATTACACTGTATTGTTTGAAACTATTTCTATGTGGAGGTAGTTTCAATGAAAAAAGAACAGGATAATCAAAAAAATGATGAGGTTGAGTCCATTAAGGAAATGGGCTCGGTACAAGCGTTTGACGGTAAGCACAAAATATTTTGTCTTACGATAATCGGTGAAATTGAAGGGCATACGGTATTGCCCGAGCAAAGCAAGACCACAAAGTATGAGCATATTATTCCGCAGCTCGTATCCATTGAAGAAAGCAAGGAAATAGAGGGTCTGCTTATAATCCTTAATACCGTTGGCGGTGACGTTGAGGCGGGTCTTGCCTTGGCAGAGCTGATTTCGGGTATGAGTAAGCCTACCGTTACCTATGTTTTAGGCGGCGGTCATTCAATCGGTGTTCCGTTGGCGGTATCTGGTAAGCGCTCGTTTATTGCGCCTTCGGCTACAATGACAATTCATCCTGTCAGAATGAACGGTCTTGTAATCGGTGTTCCGCAGATGATGAATCATTTTGCTCGTATGCAGGAGCGTATAACCGCCTTTGTGGAACGAAACTCAAGCATTTCATCAGAACGCTTTTGTGAGCTTATGATGAATACGGGGGAGCTCGTAACCGACGTCGGTACTACGCTTAGCGGTGAAAAAGCGGTAAGTGAGGGGCTTATCGATTCACTCGGTAATCTTAGCGAGGTTATATCGGCGCTTTATGATTTAATAGAAGAAAAATAATGCCGGCTTTTGCCGGCTATGTGATGGAGAGTACATATGGCAACAAAAAAGAGGAAGAGCACAGCAGCCCAAAAACGCGCGCAAGTGACTTCAAGCCGCAACCGTCAGTTATATTCGGTTGTATGGTTTGCAGTAGCGTTGTTTTTGATGGCTATCGTATTTGTTAAGGGGGAAAACATCTGGAACGCTATACACGATTTTCTGTTTGGCGTGTTCGGTGTTACTGCATATTTTTATCCCTTCTTATTAGGTGCAGTTGCAGTGATTTTTGCTATGGATAGGGGCGGCTCTACCATAACCGCAAAGGTCACCGAATCGGTAGTGCTTTCTATGCTTGTCGGCGCTTGCATTGATATTTTCTCAAAGCATATCGAGGGGCAGACCTTCTGGAATCATCTTGTAACTTCATATCAAAGCGGTGTACTGAAAAAAAGCGGCGGATTTTTAGGCGCGCTTATCGGTGAGCCGATATTCCGTGCTTTCGGTAAAACAGGCGCCGCAATTACCGTAATATTGCTTATTTTTGTATTCCTTATGGTTATTACGGGCACCACGCTTATAGCGCTCTTTAAAACGATGATAAAGCCCGTGAAGGTTGTATCGGAGCAGGCGGGCAACGCTTATCAGGCGCGTGCCGAGCGTGAGGCCGAGAATACCAAAATGCAGGATAAGGGTAAGAAGGAGCTTAAGGTTATTAAGGGCTTTAACGTTGATATACCCGTTGATGCGCCCGATACAAGTGGCACTAAGCGCCGTGAAAGCCTTGAGAGTAAGCAAAGAAAATTGGTTGATTCTTACTATGACGGCGAAGAACATCCCGTAGCGGCAGAGCAATTAGGCGTAGTGGAGAACGAAAATTCAGGTGTTTCTGTGGATGAGGCGCTTGAAACCGCTAAGACCGAGGCAGAGGAAACTTCCGAAAAGCCCGAAAAGATAACGGTTGATTTCGAAAAGGAAACAACCGAAATGACCAATACGATAGAGGAAAACTATAATGAAGGTATCGGTTATATTCCGCCTCCGCTTACCTTGCTTGATGAGCGTAACAGTTCGGATGCGCTCACCGTTGCGGCCGAGCTTGAAACCACCGCCGAACGCCTTGTTGAAACCCTTAAAAGCTTCGGCGTTGAGACAAGGGTTGTTGACGTAAGTCGCGGACCCACGGTTACAAGGTATGAGCTTCAACCGCGCGCGGGTGTTAAAATCAGTAAAATTAC
Source organism: Acutalibacteraceae bacterium (assembly GCA_036306845.1). Lineage (GTDB taxonomy): Bacteria > Bacillota > Clostridia > Oscillospirales > Acutalibacteraceae > UBA737. The sequence continues at coordinate 11,655 of JAXJYT010000082.1, forward strand.
AAGTCTTGCCGATGATATCGCACTTAATCTTGCAACGGCAGGTGTTCGTATAGAAGCGCCTATTCCCAATAAGGCGGCAGTCGGTATCGAGGTGCCTAATAAGGCAAGCGCCGTTGTCGGTGTTCGCGAAATAATCGAATCTTCGGCGTTTAGCGCATCTAAATCCAAGCTTACCGTTTCTATGGGTAGGGATATCGGCGGTAACGTTGTCGTTACCGATATCGGAAAGATGCCACACGGTCTTATCGCGGGTGCTACGGGCTCAGGTAAATCGGTTTGCATTAACTCGATTATCGTAAGCCTTCTTTACAAGGCTTCGCCTGAGGACGTAAAGTTGCTTATGATAGATCCCAAGGTTGTAGAGCTTAGCGTATACAACGGTATTCCGCATTTGCTCGTTCCCGTTGTTACCGAGCCACGCAAGGCGGCAGGTGCACTCGGTTGGGCAGTAAGTGAGATGGAAAAGCGTTATCAGATGTTTGCAGATAGGGGCGTTCGTGATATTGCGGGCTATAATAAGTTTGTAGAATCGCTTGAGGATGAGCCCGATATTAAAAAAATGCCACATATCGTAATAATCGTTGATGAGCTTGCCGACCTTATGATGACCGCACCTCACGAGGTAGAGGACTCCATAAACCGCATAGCCGCTAAGGCGCGTGCGGCGGGTATGCATCTGCTTATCGCAACACAGCGCCCGTCGGTTGACGTTGTAACGGGTGTTATCAAGGCTAATATTCCCACACGTATCGCCTTTGCAGTTTCTTCACAAATTGATAGCCGTACAATTCTTGACACGGCAGGCGCCGAAAAACTGCTTGGTCGCGGCGATATGCTCTTTAGCCCTGTTGGATCCACAAAACCCCGTCGTTTGCAGGGTTGCTTTGTAAGCGATGAAGCGGTTGAGCGCGTAGTTGAGATTGTAAAGAGCGGTATTTCGGCTAAATACGATGATAACGTTATGGTTGAAATTGAGCGTCAGGCGGCTATGGAAAAGCAGAAGAAAACAGGACTTCCCGAGGATGCTCCTGACGGTGACCCGATGCTTGACGAGGCTATTCGCGTTGTCGTTGAAAACGGTCAGGCTTCTACCTCCTTACTGCAAAGAAAGTTGAAGCTTGGATATGCACGCGCCGCCCGCATCGTTGATGAGATGGAGGAGCGTGGCGTGGTAGGTCCCTACGAGGGCTCAAAGCCGCGTAAGGTGCTTATAACTATGGATCAGCTTATGGAAAAGGAAGCTTCCGAAGAATGAACAAATATAAGCTAAAGTCAACAATACGCATTACCGCTATAACCATTATTACGGTTATAGCGGTATGCTCGCTTTTAATTACCTTCGCAGGCGGTAAAAGTATACCGTCGTGGAACGAAATATACAGCGGTCTTGGAATGAACGCCACCGATAACGGTGCGCAAAATTACGTAAGCTTTCTTGACGTGGGTCAGGGTGACAGTATTTTAATACATTCTAAGGGCAGAAGCGCGCTTATTGATGCATCAACGTTAAGTTTTGGTGATATAATATGTGATAAGCTACGCGCAAACGGAATTAAAAGTCTTGATTTGATGATGCTATCCCATAATCACGATGACCATTACGGCGGTGCCGAGCGTGTAGTTTCACGGATGATGGTGGATAATCTGATTATGCCCGACTTAATGGGCAGTAAAAGTCCTACGGCTACAATTACCGAAATTAGAAATGACGTACTTGCAGATGAAGGCGAATGCTTTGTCGCAAAGCAGGGTATGAACGTTAATATCGGTGATTTTACGGTAACGGTTCTTGCTCATTATAAGGATGAAGAAAACGAAAATAACCGCTCAATCTTTGCGGTAGCCGAATGTCAGGGAGTACGTTTTTTGTTTACGGGTGATGCCGAGGATGACGTGGAAAAGCGACTACTGAAGGAGGGGCTTGACCTTAAATGCGACGTATTAAAGGTCGGCCATCACGGCGCTAAAACTTCAACCTCACAAAAGTTTATTGATGCCACTAAGCCTAAATACGCCGTAATTTCGGTAGGGGAAGGGAATCAGTATTCCCATCCGCACGAGGCTACCATTTCAAGGCTTTATGAATCAGGTATAGATTTTTACCGCACCGATATACACGGTGACGTAACCTTTTATATAAACGACGGTAAAATGAATATAAAAACCACAAAGTAAGGAGAAGGTATTATGTATCCTACACCCCATATCAATGCAACACCCTCTGATTTCGCTAAAACTGTACTGATGCCGGGTGACCCCTTGCGTGCAAAATTTATTGCCGAAAATTTTTTGAGTGATGCGCGACTTGTTAATAACGTACGCGGTATATCGGGATATACGGGCACGTATAAGGGGGAAAGGATAAGCGTTATGGCAAGCGGTATGGGTATGCCGTCTATCGCAATATATTCTTATGAGCTTTATAACATTTTCGGCGTGGAAAATATTATCCGTGTAGGTTCGGCGGGTGCGATAAGTCCTGACCTTCACGTGCGAGATATCGTAATCGGTATGGGCGCTTGTACCAATTCGGCTTATGCCGATTCATTCGGTCTTAACGGCACCTTTGCGCCGATTTGCAGCTATAAATTGCTAAAGGAATGTACGTTAACCGCCGAAACCTTGGGTGTTAAATGCTTTGTAGGTAATTTGTTGTCATCGGATACCTTTTATTCTGAGCAGAATACTGCCGATTGGGGTAAAATGGGTGTTCTGGCGGTTGAAATGGAGGCGGCGGCGCTTTATATGAATGCCGCACGTGCGGGTAAAAACGCTTTGGCGATATGCACCGTATCCGACCATATATTAACGGGCGAGGCAACGACGGCAGAGGAACGCGAAAGCACGTTTAATGAAATGATAACCTTAGCGCTTGAAACTGCTATTAAATTATAATAATTGGGTGGTATTATGAAAACCTACGATTCTTTGATTGGTCTTATCGGCAATACACCGCTTTTAAGACTTAAAAATATTGAAAATAAGCTTGGTCTTTGTGCCAACGTTTATGCAAAGCTTGAATATTTGAATCCCGCAGGCTCTACAAAGGACCGCGCGGCGTTGTATATGATAGAGTGTGCCGAGCGTGAGGGTAAGCTTCACGGTAATTCGGTTATAATAGAGCCAACGTCGGGGAATACGGGTATCGGACTTGCCGCAGTTTCTGCAGTAAAGGGATACCGCACTATTATTGTTATGCCCGATAATATGTCTAAAGAGCGTATTATGATTATGCGCGCTTACGGCGCCGAAGTAATACTTACCAACGGCTCACTCGGTATGAAGGGCGCTATTGCTCGTGCAGAAGAATTAGCAAGCGAGATTCCCGATGCCTTTATTCCGTCGCAGTTTGATAACAAGAATAACGCGCTTGCACATTTTGAAACAACCGGTCCCGAAATATACGATGCATTAGACGGTAATATAGATGCCTTCGTTGCGGGCGTTGGTACGGGCGGCACGATAACGGGTACGGGAAGGTATCTTAAATCAAAGATAGATAATGTAAAAATAATTGCGGTAGAACCTAAAAATTCGCCATATCTTTCCGAAGGTAAAAGCGGCGCACACGGTATTCAGGGTATCGGTGCGGGCTTTATACCCACGGTGCTTGATACCGACGTTTACGACAGCATTGTAACCGTTACCGAGCAGGATGCCTTTAATGCCGCACGAAGTCTTGGAAAAAGTGAAGGCGTGCTTGTCGGTATATCCTCGGGCGCGGCATTATATGCGGCAACAGAGCTTGCAAAGACTTCGGAATATGCAGGCAAAAATATAGTGGTGTTACTGCCTGATACGGGGGACAGATATCTTTCAACACCGCTTTTTGAAGAGGACTGATATAATAATGGACTTTCTTAAAAGAACCGAAATGCTCATAGGTCCCGATGCCATAGAAAAACTTAAAGGCGCACGCGTTGCGGTGTTTGGCGCAGGGGGTGTAGGTTGCGCGGTAATCGAGGCGCTTGCCCGCGCGGGAATAGGCGCGATAGATATTATTGATAACGATACCTATAGCCAAACCAATCTTAACCGTCAGCTTTTTGCAACCGTGGATACTATTGGTCAAAAAAAGACCGATATAGCGGCACTTAGAATAGCATCCATTAATCCCGACTGCAAGGTAGTAAAGCACGATATGTTCTACTTGCCCGAAAATGCCGATAAATTACCGCTTGAAGCTTATGATTATATAGTCGACGCAATTGATACGGTGAGCGCTAAAATTGAACTTGCAGTGCGCGCTCAAAAGCTTGGGGTGCCGATTATAAGCTCAATGGGTACGGGTAATAAGCTTGATGCTACCGCATTCGAGATAGATGATATATATAAGACAAGCGTGTGTCCCTTGGCACGTGTACTCCGTATAAAACTAAAGGAGCGCGGCGTGAAAAGACTCAAGGTTGTATATTCAAAGGAAGCGCCGCTTACACCTAAGGAAAAGCTTACCGCCCAGAATACGCGCCGTGATATACCCGCGTCAATTTCCTTCGTGCCAAGCGTGGCAGGCTTTATTATTGCGGGCGAGGTAATTAAGGATATAATAAAATAAAACAAACCCTCTTTCAAATTTGTACGGACGGTACATTAATGTATATAAACTTAATATTATGCAACATACTGACATCGCTTTTTAAGTGGTGTCAGTTTTTTTATTGTCCTTTTCGCAGGACTTGTACATTGTCAAATCGGGCGGTTTTGCATATTATGATAAAAAAGCTTTAAAGGGTGATTTTATGAACGGTAAAACCGTTGAGGATTACAAAAGGGAAATGCTCGAAATGTATACTCGCGCACAAAGCGTAGCGGTAGCCGCCACACCGAGTGAGAATTTGAGTGACTTTTCTGGCGGACTTCAGATAAATGCTACAACGCTTCGCCGTATTCTTCCTGTAGAGGGTGCCGTAGTAACCGTGTTTACGGGGTCATCAGACAGTCCTACAGTAATAGAAACCGACATTACCGATAATAGCGGTAAAACGGGTGTCTTTAAGCTTGCTACACCAAACCGCGCTTTTTCCGAAAACGCCACGAGCGAAGAAACACCTTACGCGCTTTATAACGCTCGTGTCAAGGCGGACGGCTATGTAGAGCGTATTTTTATGAATATCCCCGTGTTTTCCGGTGTCGTATCGGTGCAAGGCGTAGACCTTGTATCAATTTCTGCGGCGGGGGATAATAACGAACCGCAAGTCAGTGATGAGTTGCCCGATTATAACCTGTAAGAAAGGCGGATTAATATGCCCGAAATACTGACCCCGCAAATCCCCGAAAATATAACGGTGCACTTGGGAGCGCCGAGCGCTACAGCTAAGAATGTAACGGTAAGTTTTCCCGATTACATAAAAAACGTAGCCTCAAGTGAGATATATCCCACCTGGCCTGAGTCGGCACTCAGGGCTAATATCTATGCAATTATATCCTTTGCGCTTAACCGCATTTATACCGAATGGTATCCTTCACGCGGTTATGACTTTGATATAACAAACACTACTCAATTTGACCAGGCATTCGTACCGGACCGCGAAATTTACGGTAATATAAGCAGAATAGTAGATGAAATTTTTAACGATTACGTTGTGCGGCAGGGTAGTATACAACCGCTCTTTACACAATTTTGCAACGGTACAACGTCAACCTGCGACGGCTTGTCCCAGTGGGGTACAGTTAATCTTGCCGAGCAGGGACTTACCCCTTTTTCGATTCTTCAAAGGTATTACGGAAATGATATCGGTATTGTAGAAAATGCTCCCGTTGCCGATGAAGCAGGCTCGTATCCGGGTGTACCGCTCACTTTAGGGGATAGCGGTAACAATGTAAAAATCATTCAGGAGGAGCTTAACCGCATATCGCAAAACTACCCTGCAATTCCCAAAATAGCAGAGGAAAACGGAATATTCGGTGTGGATACCGAAGCCGCGGTGCGTGAATTTCAAGAAATATTCGATTTGAACCCGAGCGGGCAGGTTGATAAAAGCACATGGTATAGAATAAAGCAGTACTACGTCGGTGTAAAAAGTCTTTCCGAACTTGTCAGTGAGGGCGTTACGATAGATGAAGCGCGCGTACCCTTCCAGACCGTGCTTCGCGAGGGTTCAACGGGAATTGGTGTTAAAACGATACAGTATTATTTAAACATAATAGCCTATTTCAATTCCTCGCTTAACTTATCTCCGCTTGACGGTGTATTTGGTCCCGCAACCGCGCAGGCAGTAAGGGATTTTCAAAGCTTTTACGGACTTCCTGTAACGGGAATAGTGAATACTGCCACATGGAATACTATGACGCGGATTTATGCGCAGACAGTGGCATCCTTGCCCGAAGGCTATTCGGGACAAAACGCAAAGCTTTATCCGGGCAGTGTATTAAGCATTGGTATAAGTAATGATAACGTGAGGGATTTACAGACCTATTTGTCCTTTATAGGAAGATATTATGCGGAAATACCCGAAATCCCCGTAACGGGATATTACGGCACACAAACGCGTGATGCCGTAAGGGCATTTCAGTCGCTTTTCGGAATAAATCCAACCGGTGCGGTGGGTCCTGTGACCTGGAACACGATAGCATCACAGTATGATTTTTTAGTTTCTACCGAGGGTGTAGGTTAAATTGTATTTTTGGAATAATTTTGATAATACTAATCACAAATAAACTCTTTAGGGGGCTTTTTGTGAGCGGTAGAGTAACCGACTATGATAGCTTATCACTTACGGGTAATATAGATACGGATATTAAATTATTTAAGGATATTTTTAGTCGCGATGATATATTAAGAACAAGAAGAATTGGCGTGGGTGAAACGGATACCGCCTGCGCCCTTCTTTTTATGGACGGTATGGTTAACACCGAAATATTAGGTGAAATGGTAGTACGCCCCGTTGTAAATGCTAAAGTGAGCGAGATAATTACTGCCGATTATATGGCGCACAGTATACTTTATGCAAGTGATCTTAATAAAACCGAAAGCGTTGCCGACATACTTCGCGGAATACTTTACGGTGATACGGTATTACTGCTTGATGGAAGTACCGCGGCACTTGTAATAAATACAAAAGGATGGCGCACCCGCGGTATATCCGAGCCACAGAACGAGCGTGTGCTTAAGGGTCCGCGTGAGGGCTTTGATGAGGCGGCAATGCTTAATATTGCTATGATAAGGCGTCGACTGCTAACCCCTGATTTATGTGTAGAGATGCTTAGAATCGGAAGGCGTAGTGACACCCTTGTTTTCGTATGCTATCTTGGTACGCTTGCCGATAAAGCTATACTTTCCAAATTGAAGAAAAGGCTCAGTAAAATAGATATAGATGGGATACTTGACAGTAATTATATTTCCGAATATATAGACGATTATAAGGGCGGACTTCTAAAAACTATAGGCAGTACCGAAAAGCCCGACGTTGTGGCGGCGCGCTTACTTGAGGGCAGAATCGCCCTCGTTGTAGACGGAACCCCCGTTGTACTGACATTACCTTATTTGTTTGCGGAAAGCTTTCAGTCGGACGAAGATTATTATCTTGGCTTTACGGTGGCAACGGTAGGCAGACTGCTACGGTGGCTCTGCTTTTTTGCGGCGGTCAGTGTACCCGCCTTGTTTGTAGCTCTTACTACGTATAATTTGAAGCTTTTACCAACCCATCTTTTGTTATCAATTACCGAGCTTCGTGCAGGGGTGCCGATGTCGGCGGTGCTTGAATGTATAGTGCTTGTTATTATGTTTGAAATATTAAAACAGGCGGGACTTCGTATGCCGCAAAGCGTTGGACAAGCTCTTGGTATAGTTGGCGGTCTTGTTGTGGGACAGGCGGCGGTAGAGGCACGTATTATAAGCGCGCCCATGCTAATAGCCGTATCATTTGGAAGCATTGCGGGGCTTGTGGTGCCACAACTTCAGGGAGTAGTATTCTATGTGCGGCTTTTATCTGTGGTTGTTGCGGCATTCTTGGGTGTTTTTGGTCTGATTTTACTCTATTTTCTTTTGTGTATAAGACTTTTTTCAATAAATTCTTTCGGAGCCGATTACACCGAGGGTATAGGTGAGGCAACCTTCCAAAGCCTGAAGGATACAATTATAAGAGCATCGTGGCGCGATATGATAAAACGGCCGATTTTCAATAGGAATATCATAAGAAACGGGGGATACCGTCGGTGGTAAAAAGATTTGCTAGTATCCTTTTGTGTATGGTGCTTGTTTGTACTGTTTTCTGCGGTTGTAACGTAAGGCGTGGTCTTGACGACGGTTATATCCTAACCGCAATCGGATTTGATTTTAAAAATGACGTATACACCACTTTTTGTGAGCTTACGGTAATTCCCGACAGGCAGGATGAGGATATAAAGACTACAACTTTTACTGCTTCGGGAAATACTCCGGAGGGTGCGCTTTATAATTTAAGCCTTAATTTTCAAAAGGCGGTTTATTTTGACCACTGCGCCGCGCTTCTCATAGGTAACGGTGTAGAGGGAGCATCACTTGGCAGTGTTATAGCCTACTGTGCAAAAGAAAAAAATATTAACCCCACGCTTTATACTGCTTATTGTGAGGATATAGGTGCGCTTCTGAAGACTGAAACTTCGGCAGCGGCAGTAGGGTATCATATTATGAATCTTTTGCGGCACCGTGAAAGAGAGAGTGGGATTGATTTTAAATCCAAGCTATACGAAATAGCGACACAAAAGGGTGACGTAACCCAAACCTTTACATTGCCCGTGTTTAAGGGCGGAGAGGAAGTAGTGCTTACGGGCGCTACGGTTTTTAAAGATAACAACAAGACTGCAACAATGAATAATGATGAATATACAGCGTATTCGTTTTTGACCGAACGATTTAAAAGGGGTAGGATATCACTTTACGGTGAATTTGCCGATATTAAAAGGGTGAAATATGATTTCAAGGTAAAGACTTCGGAACAGAAAACGGATGCAAGTATTGATATTAAACTTCATACAAAGGATAAAAGCAAGGGATTTGAGGGTGTTATGAAGGTGCAACTGCAAATGCTTTCCGATACGCTTATCGGCAAGGATGTACTGTTTATAGGTGAACGTGCAAGGATAAGAGGAATAGATACTTTAAACATCAAAAATGAAGATATTAAATTTATGTTGGAGGCGCGTGTGTAGTGGATAAAAAAATCGCGGACAGACATTCGCTTTGTCTTATAGGTATGTTTATTTTGGGCGAAACCTTGATTTTGGCGCCCTATAGCGGCGCGGATAGCTTTAATATTTTAGCGCTTATAATAGCGGTTGGTGTAGCGGCGGTGTTCTTTAGTATTCTTTCTCCGATTTTGATAAGGGCTTTTGGTAATAAGGATAACGGTGGTGCGCTTAACGTGCTTTTTGGTAGCATAGTGATAATTTTTTCGCTTTACGTAGCGCTTGGATGCTTTAAAACTACCGTTAGTTTAGCTGAAAATGTAATGACTAATAATATACCGCGAATACTGATAGTATTTGTATTATCGGCGGGTTCAGTAGCTGCAATTTATGCGCCCGCCCGCGCTATATATAAGGTGGCTTTGTTATCATCGGTTCTGATTGCCTTGGCGGTAGCCGTTTTGTTCGCGTTAAGTCTGCCGCATTTTAACGTGCGTAATATCGTCCCGTATACTTTCACAATAGAAAAAAGTATTTTATTGCAAGCAGTAGATTACTTTGTACGTGTGTTCTTGCCAACTGCGCTTGCGATGGTATATATATGTCTTACACGGGATAACGTTAATGCAAAAACCGCATCCGAGGGTATTTTTTTAGGCGGTAGTCTGCTTGTGATTTGTGTTGCCTCGGCAATAATGGTTTTTACTGCCCCTGTCGCCGCAGGAATGCAGTTTCCGTATCTTAATGCCGTCGGTGTTGCCAATGCGGGAGAACTTTTTACACGCGTGGATGGCTTGGCATATCCTATTTTAATTGTAACCTCGCTAATTAAAATTATAGTGTGTCTTAAATTGGTTATAAGCCTTATTACAAATTTAGGCTTTAAATACAAAAAGACATTAAGCGTTGCTTGCGGTGCGCTTATGATGATACTTGCAATTATTTAAAGATGTCGGTGAATGTCGCAAAAAGAATGATATATTTAGCATAAGCTGTGCGGAAGCATAAAATATATCAAGGAAGTGACATTATGTTTAAATTAGCTCTTAATGCGGGTCACGGATATGAAACGGCAGGAAAAAGATGCCTTAAATCCATAGACCCAAAAGAAACGCGCGAATACGAGCTGAACCGCCGTATATGTGATAAAATTGCGGAAATATTGGGCGGTACCGATATCAAAATTATCCGTATTGATAACGGTAAGGATATACCGATTCGTTCGCGTGCGGCTATGGCAAATACTGGGGACGCCGACCTTTATTTGTCGATCCATCACAATGCGGGAATACGCGGTGGTGCAGGTGGCGGAATTGAAGCGTACGTATATCCCAACGTTGATGCAAAAACACTGAACTGGCAAAGAATACTTTATAATGCCACTGTGGCGGCAACGGGACTTCGCGGTAACCGCGCACAACCCTTACGCTCGGCGGATTTCGGTGAACTACGCCTTACAAAAATGCCTGCAGTATTGCTTGAATGCGGCTTTATGGACAGTACCACCGATACACCGATAATTTTAGGAGATGACTTTGCTCAGAAAATTGCTAACGCGGTAAGCGAGGTAATTATAGCAAAATCAGGTGTCAAGAGAAACGACATTGCCAAAAAGACAAATGAACAGTTGGCGGATGAGGTTATCCGCGGCTTGTGGGGTAACGGCGCCGAGCGCAGAAAGCGTATTGCCGACGCGGGATATGATTATGCGGCTATCCAACGTCTTGTAAACGAAAGGTTGGCGTGAGCTATGAGGGAAAATTTGGGGCTTTGGTTTCGCGCCGCCGCAATACGCGCGATTAAAACGGTAGCGCAGACCGCAATTGCTACCATTGGCACAACGGCGATGCTTTCTTCTGTAGAATGGGGCGTGGTGTTAAGCACCGCCGCTCTTTCGGGAATATTATCTCTTTTGACTTCGGTAGCAGGTCTGCCAGAGGTAAAAGCAACACTTGAATAAAATATAGTAATGTGTTAATATATCCTCGGTGATAAAAATGTTGTTTAAAAAAAGAGCCTCTGGCTTTGAGTATTTGGTAGTGGGTCTTGGAAATCCGGGTATGCAGTATGAAAAAACCCGACATAATGCCGGCTTTATGGCGGCTGATTTATTGGCGGAAAAGTATGATTGCACGCTATCCCGCAATAAATTTGATGCAATTTACGGCGATACCGAAATCGGCGGTCACCGCGTTATAATTGCCAAGCCTCAAACCTATATGAATCTTTCGGGCAAGGCGGTAGTTGCCATAAGTCAGTTTTATAAAATTCCGCTTTCAAATATTATAGTTATGTTTGATGATATTTCGCTTGATGTCGGTAAAATCCGTATTCGCCGAAAAGGAAGCGCGGGCGGTCACAACGGCATTAAGGATATTATTGAGCTTACCGGTACCGAGGATATAATGCGCATAAAAATCGGTGTTGGCGCAAAGGCGCACCCTGACAGTGACCTAAAAGACCACGTGCTCGGTCGCATACCCGATGAGCAGCTAAAGGACTTTGAGGTCTCACTTAAAAATGCGGTATCTGCGGTAGGGGAGATATTGTCGCGTGGCGTTGACAGCGCTATGAACAAATACAGTAAATAAAAAAATCCTGATTTTCAAAATGAAAATCAGGATTTTTTTTGCATTCTTCTATATTCGCTCGGCGGCATATTGTATTTGCTGTAAAATACCTTTGAAAAATAATTTTGTTCGGAAAATCCCGTGTCAATCGAAATTTCCTTTATGCTCTTGTTGCTTTTGAGCATTTCCGCCGCCTTTTCAAGTCGAAGATTTTTTATGTAATTACCAAGCGTTATATTGTATTTGTGCTTAAATGAATTCATAAGGGTTGTTCTGCTGCAACCGAAAATATTGCAAAGTCGTTCTACCGACAGGTCATCGGCGAAATGTGAGCCAACATACTGCATTATATTTTCTGCAAGCTCACGCGAATGGGGGGCAATTTTATTACTTTGCGAAAGATATTCCGATATTACCGACAGTATGTTTATATAGCTTTGAAGAATGTTGGCATCTATCTCGGGTATAAGACGTACGTTTTGCCACAGTGTCTGTCGGTTTTCAAAATATGGAGCGGAAAGCTTGGCAATGTTTCGGATAGAGGTTGCGGCATTATCACTTATTTGTCCCATCATAAAATATCCCGAGTGCACGCCGTAGTGATATATGGGAGCCACCGTTTCAATAAGTCCGCAATGACATTTATAGGTAACGCTCTTACCCGTATCGCGCGCTTTTTTGAACGCTGCTTCATCGGCAAGGCGACATTTAAGTCTTACTGCATCGTCCTTTTGAAGCATCTGACAAAAAGGCAGTAGGGTATCGGGGTATGCGGCAATTTCCCGTGAATCTCTGTCGTGAATGGAAATCCGTGCACCCGTTACTTTATGGAAATCCTTTAATATATTAAGCATTTGTAGATTTTCGTTCATATAATCACCAATTTAGTAAAATTTGTACTATATTACTAATTATTATACGCTATTTTATAGAAAAGTCAAATCAGAATATGCATAATTGAATTAAATAAAAGTAAAAGGTGATTTTAAATGGCAATGAATAATACCGCAGTAGGTACAATTGCACGTGAATTTAATATGAAGGGCTTTCTTGTCGATACCCGTCCTTACGGAAACGGACACATAAACGATACGTATCTTGTGCGCTATAATGATGGCGGTAAGATAACAAAATATATCATTCAACGCATTAATACTGATATTTTCAAGGATTATGAGGGTCTGATGAACAACATTGTCGGTGTTACCGAATTTATGCGCGCAAAGCTTAATGACCTTGGTCGTGACGGCAGTCGTGGCGCACTTACCGTTATCAAGACTATTCGCGGAAAAATCTTCTATATTGACGGCTACGGTGACGTTTGGCGCGCATTTATATTTATAGATGATGCGGTATCACTTGACTTGCCTGAGGATGAAAACGATTTTTATCAAAGCGCGGTAGCATTCGGAGAATTTCAACGTATGCTTGCCGATTATCCCGCCGAAACGCTTGTTGAAAGTATACCCGATTTCCATAATACGCCCGTAAGATACGAAGCTTTTTTAAAGGCGGTAGAAGCTGACGTTTGTGGCAGGGCAAGCGGCGTTGAAAAGGAAATAGAATTTGTGAAATCGCGCCGCGAATTTATGTCGGTGCTTATGGATAGCCACGCTTCAGGTAAGTTGCCCTTAAAGGTTACCCATAACGATACAAAGATGAACAACGTGATGCTTGATAAGGACACGCGCGAGCCGGTTTGCGTGGTTGACCTTGATACAATTATGCCGGGCTTTTCGGTAAACGATTTCGGTGATTCAATCCGCTTCGGCGCATCAACTGCCGCCGAGGATGAAAAGGACTTGAATTTAGTTCATTTCAGTATCAATATGTTTGAAACCTACACACGTGGATTTTTAAAGGGCTGCGCAGGCTCACTCACCGAAGCCGAGCTTGACCTCTTGCCCGAGGGCGCTAAGATGATGACGCTTGAATGCGGTATGCGCTTCCTTACAGATTACTTAAGCGGCGATACATATTTCAAAACTGCATATAAAGAACATAACCTTGTCCGTTGCCGTACACAGTTTAAGCTTGTAAGCGAAATGGAAGAGCAATGGGACAATATGAAGAAAATCGTAAGCAAATATAAGTAAAGGAAGAAATTCATGAAATATTTTGAAGTAGAAACCTATAAGGAAATGTCGCGCAAGGCGGCAAATATAATATCTGCGCAGATTATTACAAAGCATAACAGTGTGTTGGGACTTGCAACCGGCTCTACACCGCTTGGTATTTACAATCAGTTAATCGAATGGTATAATAAGGGCGACCTTGATTTCGGTGATGTTATAAGTGTTAACCTTGATGAATATTTAGGCCTTGCGGGTGACCATCCGCAAAGCTACCGTTATTATATGGATAACAATTTGTTCAGTCAGGTTAACATTGATATAAAAAACACCTTCGTACCAAACGGCAAAACGCAGGATATTGACGCCGAATGTGCTGCTTATGATAAGCGAATAAAGGATTTAGGCGGTATTGATTTACAACTTTTAGGTATTGGTGAGGATGGTCATATCGGCTTTAATGAGCCTGATGACTGCTTTGTAAAGGCTACGCATGTGGTTGATTTACACGAATCTACTATATCGGCAAATTCAAGATTCTTTGAAAGCGCCGATGACGTGCCGCGCAAGGCAATTACTATGGGTATGGTATCCATAATGCAAGCAAAAAAAATTCTGCTTGTTGCAAACGGCGAGAAAAAACGCGACATTTTGGAAAAGGCGTTCAAGGGTCCCATAACTCCGAAAATTCCCGCATCTATTCTTCAACTGCACCCCGATATAACGGTAATTTACAGTAAGAATTAGGCGGCTTTGAACTTACAAAAATGTTCGGGTGCATAGTGGCGGCAAAATATTTGAATAATAAAAGAGCTTGTGCGGTTGCACAAGCTCTTAATCTTTAGTTTGCAGCAGGCGGTATCAGTACGTCGGAAGAATTTTTTTGCTCACTGCTTTGCGGTTTGCTTTCTTCCTTTTTTACTTCCTGCTTTTTTATTTTAAGTGTAAAGGTATTCAAGCTGTTATTCTGTGTGGTAAGCTTGATTGCCATTTGCGTCGTATCATCGGCATAGCCCGTAGGTGCGGTGTGAACAAGGGTATAATCGCCGTAAGCAAGGCCTTCCTTTAGTACAACGCCGTTTTTATCGGTCTTGCCAAGCACGGTTTCCTTTCCTGACGAGTCCTTCACCTTGAACTCTACACCCTCAATACCGTTGCCCTTGTCATCTTGCAGTTTGATTTCGGCAGATGCCGAGAATCTTATGTTGGAGGGCGGGGTGATAATATCCATCATCTCCTGCGGATGCGGATTGCGGTTCATACGCTCGATAGCGCAGAATTCGGGACCGTTTTCGTTGCCCACGTGTGTTACCCAATGATAGCCGTTAACGTATCCCGCATATATACTTATATGTGAGCAATAGCCACTACCGTATGCGGGTTTCTGGTTAACACCGCTGCTTCGGTTTTTAAGAAGAATAAGTGAGCCTATCGGTATTTCCTCTGCAGGCTTCATTATAAGGTCTCTGTGAATACTGCCGCCATCGGTTGCAGTAAAATCAATATACCTTGAATAACCCTTTGCCACCCACTGCTTTGCCGCCTGATACCACGAATGTGCGCTGTCCGATTGCGCGGGGCGGTCAAGCGAAGAAGTATCTATACCTGCAACATTTGGCAGATAGTTAAAGTAAACATAAGCCGCGTATGTAGCGCAAACAAGA
The DNA here is from genome assembly GCA_036306845.1 of Acutalibacteraceae bacterium. Classification (GTDB taxonomy): domain Bacteria; phylum Bacillota; class Clostridia; order Oscillospirales; family Acutalibacteraceae; genus UBA737. Next base: position 27,066 of record JAXJYT010000082.1, read on the forward strand.
CCTCGTTTTTTATTTTGCGCCTTGTTTCGCCAAGTGAAGAATTCTATATCAGGAAGACCAAACGCATTTGTTTCGTATCCGCTTGCACTACCGGCGTCGTCGTATGTGATTTCCGATAGCCAACCAAGACCACGCTTTTGATTGCACAAAACGTAGTTGCCGCCCGATGCAAACATTCTGCCGCTTGCGCGTTCGCGCTCAAGATTATAACCAGTGTAGCTTAAAGCATCAAGAAATACGTTGCTATACGGACTCATATCAGAGTTGTACTTGAAGTCGGTGTTAACCTGAGGCGCGGGTTCAGGTTTTGGAGCGGGTGGGGTAGATGCCACGGGTGTTGATGACGGTGTGCTCTCTTCGGATGAAACGGGCGCATCACTCGAAACCTCAGGCACAGAAACGATTTCCGATACGACATCACTTTTACTAGAGTATACGGTATCGGATTTTTGAGGCGCGCTTAGCACGCTTGAAATAACAATTACTGCTGCAAGAATAGCCGCTATAACCGACATAATTATTGCAGAGGTAATCTTATGACTAACAATAAAAGCAAGCACGGCATAAAAAGCCGATACAAGCGCTTCCTTTACTTTGAGTAAAAAGTCTTTCATATAAACACATCCTTGTTCAATAAATTTTACTTTAAAAAAGCACAAATGTCAAGTAAGTGCACAAATTGGCGTAAAATGTAAAAAATGATTTAGTGAAGGGTTAATAGTAAAAAGTAAAATCGACTACATTTCTCGGGTTCGCCACCTAATTCATATATAAAAAAAGAACACCTATAACCGAAACTATAAGTGTTCTTCAAAATTGGTGGAGACGGTGGGGATCGAACCCATGACCTCTTGAATGCCATTCAAGCGCTCTCCCAACATACGCAAAATTATACCCCCGATAAATAGCACCGCTCCCGTAGGAAATCCCATGGGAGCGGTGTTTTGCATTGCAAAGATTGTTGAAATATGGTAAAATGCATAAAAAAGAGGCGGGAGGGCGTATATATGAATGTAGAAATGATGGGTGTCGGTTTTGCTAAACTTGCGATAGCAAAAACCGACTATCTTGTGCCTCATATTAATGATAATGACAAAGAGCCTTCCTGGGATGGTGATGTTGAAGTGTACCGCAAGGCGGGAGACACTCACGCTAAATCTGACCTAATGTTGAAAGTACCTGTCCAAATAAAAGGTCATAAAGAAAACAATCTTAGGAAGCAAAGCATTAAATATCAAATTGCGCTTTCTGACCTTAGAAATTACTTAAATGCGGGAGGCACAACCTTTATGGTTGTGTATGTA
>JAXJYT010000083.1:0-9088 GCA_036306845.1 Acutalibacteraceae bacterium
CATAGAATTAAGCTTCTGGCTCGACATATCAAACTCCATATGGAATCTTGCAGAAAGCGCCGATACAAGCCAGTTAAAGAGCACTATTGCGGCAAGAACGAGCGCCACAATACCAAGCGAATAACCTCCACGCTTTAACAAAAATTGATTGCGAAGTTTTTTACTCTTGAGGCCCTTTATTTTTGCAAAAAGGTCTTTAAACATATTTTTCTTTTCTTTTTTAGTTTCCACAGAGGTTTCTTCTTGTTCAACTATTATTTCTTTATTTTCTTCCACTTTAAAAACCTCCCTTTACGCCCATCTTCTCTTCTCAAGGGAACGAACCGATAAGAAGAGGAAAGCGGCAATTATACTTACAAAATATACAATGTCCGAAATTGAAAGAATTTCGTTTGCAAAGTTTTCAACAACGTTTACAAATGCTAACTTTTCGGCAATTTTAGCAATCCAGCTGATGTTTATCATCGACGCAAAGCTTGACATATAAAGAACAAGTATATTTACGACAAGTGTCAGTATTGCCGATACAACCGAGCTTTCGGTAAGAGATGAAATAAACATACCGATGGAAATAAGCGCACCGCCTAAAAGCATTATACCGAGAAGCGCATAAATATAGCTTAAAGCGTTTACCGAAACGTAGCTTGCAACGATTATTTCAAATATAACCGTAGGTGCAAAGCCAAGACCGAAAACTGCAAGAGCGGCAAAGAACTTACCCATTACGATACCCGATAGCTTAATCGGCGCGGTAAGTAATGCCTGATCAACCTTTTGGTGACGGTCCTCACTCATAAGTCGCATTGTGATAACGGGCATTGTAAATACAACAACCGAAATCATAGCCATAAGTACGTCCTTGATAGCGGGACTGCCGTAGCTGTAGATAAGCTCAAAATACATACCTAAAAAGAAATAGTATGCAGTAAGTACGATAAATCCGATGGGCGTTGAAAAATACGCCTTGAATTCGCGTTTGAATATAGCCTTCATTATTCATCGCCCTCCTTATTATCAGTTTCTTCTATAATCTCAATCTCTATCGGTGTTTCTTCTGTCTTTTCCTCAAGTCCTAACATTCGGCGTGCTTCATTATTGTCGGCGGCTTCGGTAAGGCGCAAGAATATCTGCTCAAGCGAAATATCGTTACTGCTGAGTGCTAATAAGGTCTTACCACGCTCAGACACACGCTTGAATACTGCGGCGCGGATATCCTCACCATCCTCGGGTACGATATTAAAGTCATAAGCGCCATCCTCCTTTTTACCCAACGAGGTTACACGCTTAACACCCTTAACGCTTGAAAGAGCAGCTAACATATCATCCTCGTTACAAGCGATACGAGCCACGAGCGAATGGTCACTTGAAAGCTTATAGGAAAGACTGTCCGGAGTATCATCAGCGATAATCTGACCCTTGTTTATAATGATAACGCGCTTACATACGGCTTGAATTTCAGAAAGAATATGTGATGAAAGAATAATTGTATGATTCTTTCCAAGCTTGCCGATAAGGTTGCGTATTTCAATTATCTGCTTGGGGTCAAGACCAACGGTAGGCTCATCAAGAATAAGCACATCGGGGTTGCCTATAAGCGCTTGCGCAAAGCCCACACGCTGACGGTAACCCTTTGAAAGATTTTTGATAAGACGGTTTTTAACACCATCAATCTTTACAAGGCGCATTATTTCATCGATATGTGGACCCTTCGGGAATTTAACCTTTTTAAGATCGTAAATAAAACCTAAATATTCCTTTACCTTCATATCAATGTAAAGAGGCGGGATTTCAGGCAGATAACCGATTCTGCGCTTTGCCTCCTCAGGATTTTCGATGATATCAAAACCATCTATTTCCACCTTTCCCTGTGTAAGAGAAAGATAGCCTGTAAGTATGTTCATAATTGTAGATTTACCCGCACCGTTGGGTCCGAGGAAGCCTACAACCTCACCCTTGTCAATCGAAAAGCTTACGTTTTCAACTGCAAGATGGGTACCGTACCTTTTACTAAGTCCGGTAACTTCAATCATTGTTATTCCTCCAAACTGTTATTTAAGGTTTGCTGTTATATAATAACAAACAATTTTTTTCGATTTGTAAACATTTTTTAAACAATGCATACATTCTTTGTTATTGTACCATTAAATTACCAATCTTTCAAGTAAATAAATATATAATTTTTTGTCCATAATAAACTCGGTGATTTGATTATGAAGAAAAGAAGTAAAAACCGCGCTGCATTAAAGAGCGCCTTTGTAATATTTTTCTGCTTTATACTGTTTTTTGGCGGCTCGTATGCATATCTTTGGAGCAACTTAAAGGAAACAGAGAAAAGCGCCGACACAAAGGATTTTAACGTACCGTATAGCAGTGTGCCCGCAGACTGTGGCTTACTGATAAATGCGCCGCTTAATCAAAAGTGGTTAATCTATCTTGATTTTACCGAAACCGTATGCACAGTAATCAGCTGTGATGATATAAAACAGGATGCAAAAATGCATTTGGGCTACAGTATCGATTACACCATTACGCTTGATTACGATATAATTGCAGGTATTATTGACCGCATTGGTGGAATTGAGCTTGAATCAAACGGCGAACTGCTTCGTTATACGGGGATTCAGGTGGTCGACCTTATCTACGTAAACGGGGAAAACATTTCTGCCCGTGATATAATTTCGGCTATATTTTATGCCATTTCAAAAAATGGCTTTTCAAAATCTGATTTTGTGTATATAATAGATAACGGTAATACCGATTTAACAGTTCCGATTTGCTTTGACTGGCCTTTATATATTAAATCGCTTTGCCGAAATTTTTCGTTTGCAAATTAACATAAATAAGCTTTTGATTGGGGGATATTATGAAGAGGGTATTTGTTTGCATAACAGCTGTTTTTCTTTTGTTATGCGTAGGTTGTAAAACCATAGACGGCACGTCATCTGTAATTGAAGAGCTTACAAATATTGTTGAGGATAATCTATTGAGCAAAGAAAGCAGCGAAGATACTTCATCTGTGGAAAGCCTTCCCCCCGCATCTGCGCCATCAACACCCGATACACCATCAAAGCCTGCTCAGACCGTAACCCCGACAACTCCCTCGTCACCGTCGACCGTAATCGTTGAAACCGAAATCAAGGATGACGAATACGTTGTAGTAAAGCCGAAGCCCATCGTTATCAAGGGCGACAAGCCGATGAGCTATGAAAAGCTCAGTGATGAGCAAAAGCGTATATACGGTATTTTAGAAGCAGCTTTACTTGATATGGTTGATGAAAATATCGATTTACAAATGAACGATGCAAGCAATGTTTCAAACGATTTAAACGTAGCTTTTCGTGCAGTATCTTTTGATAACCCCGAAATGTTTTGGATACCAACAGGTTATGCGCTCAAGCAAAGCGGCAACAGATACTTTGTAGCATTCAAATACAGTGATTCCAATAGCGGCGTATCGTACGATTATCCCGTAAGCAAATCCGAACGCGACAATATGAAAAATACGCTTGATGAAAAGGTTAACGAATTAGCAAATGCAGTAAAGGATAAGGATTCCTTTGAAGCCGAGCTTTATATACACGACTATCTTTGCCAAAACGTTGCGTATACTCTTCCTGCAGAAAACGAACCCGAAGACCCGCTTATATACACAAGCTATGGTGCGCTTGTGAACGGAAAAGCAGTGTGTGAGGGTTATTCGCGCGCTATGCAGTTGATATGCGACAAGTTGAAAATACCCTGCGGTCTCGTATATGGTTGGAGTCAGGGCGTAGGGCATATGTGGAATATTATAAACCCCGGTGACGGGTGGTATCACCTTGACGTTACTTGGGATGATGATGAAATGAACGGTATTATTTCACACAGATATTTCAATATAACCAAAGAAAACATTGTCTACGAAGATTCACAATGCAACGGTCACACTATCGCCGATGATTTTAAAAAGAGTAAAAAATATTCCGATACTGACGTTTTTAATTTCCTTTCTTCCGATTGCAACAATACCGCGCTTAATTATTTTATAAGAAACAACTATACCGTTTCTGCTCTCAACGAAAAGGACGTCGCCTTCATAAAATATATCGCTGATGAATGTCCACTATCCTTTGAAATTCAGAACAATTCGGGCAAATCGGCCAAAGAAGTTGTTGAATTTGTGATTGGAGTGCTTAACAAAGGCGTTGCTTATTATAATTCTTATAATATTATCACAATCATCCAGTAACAACGCTTTTGTATATCCCTCTAACTTAATTTTATAAGGGCAACACAATCTATGGGTTAATTTTTTCAGGTTAAAGTGTTTTTTGTTTCGCTTTTGTAGATTTTTGGATACCGCGTTGACAAAGTAAATTATTTTAATTATAATATATGCGTATCAAGCCTCCGTATCTTTGATACGGGGGCTACATTTTCTTATCGGGGGAAATTATTTTGGGTAATATAAACGAAATTTTCGGCAGCAACGTTTTTAACGATTCACAGATGAAAAAATGGTTGCCGGAAGCTACATATAATGAATTTAAAGCCACCGTTGATGAGGGTAAAAGTATCAGCCGTGAGGTTGCGCGTGTTATGGCAGATGCCATGAAGGAATGGGCAATTTCAAAAGGTGCTACCCACTTTACACACTGGTTCCAACCGCTTACCGGTATTACCGCCGAAAAGCATGATAGCTTTATTGCGCCCACGGGTGACGGAAATATAATAATGGAGTTTTCCTATAAGGAACTTATAAAGGGCGAATCGGATGCATCGTCATTCCCATCGGGCGGACTTCGCGCTACCTTTGAAGCACGTGGCTATACCGCTTGGGACCCGAGTTCTTTTGCATTCGTAAAGGATAACACCCTATGCATACCCACCGCCTTTTGTTCGTACGGCGGTGAAGCGCTTGACCAGAAGACACCGCTTTTGCGTTCTATGGACGCCATAAGCAAGCAGGCGCTTCGCATCGTTAAGCTTTTCGGTATGAATGACGTTAAACGTGTTATTGCTATGGTAGGTCCCGAACAAGAATATTTTCTTGTTGACCGTGAGCTTTTTGATAAGCGCCCCGATTTACTGTACTGCGGTCGCACACTTTTGGGCGCAGTACCGCCCAAGGGTCAGGAAATGAATGACCATTATTTTGGTGTTATAAAGCCGCGTGTTGCCGCATTTATGCGTGACCTTGACGAAGAGCTTTGGCGCCTTGGTGTGCTTGCCAAGACCGAGCATAATGAAGCCGCGCCCGCGCAGCACGAATTGGCGCCCATATTTACGACAACCAACATTGCCGCCGACCATAATCAGCTTACAATGGAAATGATGAAGAAGATTGCGGCGCGTCACGGACTTGTCTGTCTTTTACACGAAAAGCCTTTTAAGGGTGTAAACGGTAGCGGTAAGCACAATAACTGGTCGTTATCCACCGATACGGGTGTTAATCTTTTAAAGCCCGGTAAAAATCCAAGCGAAAATAAGCTGTTCCTCTTGTGCCTTGCCGCAGTAATGAAGGCGGTGAACGAGCATCAGGATTTGCTTCGCATATCGGTAGCATCTGCAGGAAACGACCACCGTCTTGGTGCGCACGAAGCACCGCCTGCAATAGTATCAATGTATTTAGGTGAAGAGCTTAACGAAATTTTAGATGCGGTACTTCGCGGTGAGCATCACAACGATACCGAAAAGCGCAAAATGACCATCGGCGCAGAGGTTATTCCCTACATCAGACAGGATAATACTGACCGAAACCGTACGTCACCCTTTGCCTTTACGGGTAATAAGTTTGAATTCCGTATGCTCGGTTCATCTGCTTCTATTTCGGATACGAACGTAATGATTAACACTATCGTTGCCGATGTTTTGGAGCAATTTGCAAACCGACTTGAAAAATCTGCTGATCTTGGTAGTGAGATAACCGAAATTATTCGTGAAACCATACGCGAAAACCGCAACATTATATTTGACGGTGACGGTTATTCGAGCAACTGGGAGGTTGAAGCAAAAAGACGTGGACTGTTAAATCTTAAGAGCACGGTAGATGCTATTCCATATCTTTGTAGCGAAGAAAACGTTAAGCTTTTTGAGCATCACGGCGTTTTAAACCGCACAGAGCTTAACAGCCGCGCCGACATTATGCTTGAAAGCTATAACAAGATTCTTCACATTGAAGCGCTTACGCTATCACAAATGATAAGGCGTGATATTATGCCTACGTTAAGCGCTTATGAAGAACGTTTAGCGCATACAATATGTGAAAAACGTTCAGTATGTGCCGACATCGACTGCTCGGTAGAATGTGAAAATCTTAAGCTTCTTTCTACCGCAAGCAAGCATTTATATGAGCTTGTTAATTCCCTTGATGACGCCGTGTGCGAAGCGCAAAAGACCGATGGTCTTTTTGAATGCGCAAAGCTTTATCACGATAAGGTGCTTTACATAATGAAGAATATCCGAAACATTGCGGATGAGGCTGAAACCATAACGGCAAGTGAGCTTTGGCCGTATCCGACCTACGGTGATTTACTATTTAAAATATAAGCAAATTTGAGCGGTCAAAAATTTTTTGACCGCTTTTTGCAACCTTTTAAGGTTTTCGTGAGTATTAAGTATGAAAAGGTAAATTTAACCTTTTGAGGAGGGGTGAACTTGGAAAAGAAAATCAGTGTAAGCCAAGCCTTTAACGAATATTCCGATATGGTATACCGCCTTGCCTTCGCAAGAGTAAAAAATAAATATGATGCGGATGACATATTACAGGATGTTTTTATAAGGTATATGAAATCAAAGCAAGACATCGAAACCCTTGAACACGCCAAGGCGTTGCTTATAAGAATTACCATCAACTGCACTAAAAGTGTATTTGCCGGCAGTTTCAGAAAAACTGTTCCGCTTGATGAATTTATAAGCGTAGATATGCCCTGCCGTGACACGCTTGAAGCCGTACTTAAGTTACCGCTCAAATACCGCACAGTAATCCACTTACATTATTACTGCGGCTACGGGGTTGATGAAATGGCAAAACTGCTTACTTCCAAGCCCTCTACGGTGAAGTCACAGCTTCACCGCGCAAGACTGATGCTTAAAGACTACCTTGAAGGAGATGACCTTGATGTTTAAAAAAGATTATACCGATGCTTTTAACTGCATCACACCCGACCCGAATTTGAAAGCAGATATACTGTCTGAATTAAAAGCAAATGAAAACAAAAAACGTAACGCCGCTATTCCTTGGCGTGTAGGCTTTGCGGTAGCCGCTGCCGCCGCAATCGCACTAAGCGTTATTTTTATACCGAAAAATAATATTAACACCACTACTACCGATGAGAAACCCACACTTACCGCTACCGAATCGTACGAAGAAATATATCGTATGATGAGTAAGTACAAGACCGATCAGAAATTTAATAATTTCTGGAACGGTATGCAGCCAAAAGGTGAGGCTTACGATGATATGCTTATTATGGAAGAATATGCGGCGGATATGGACGGTGCCGCAATGCCCGGGTCGGCTACGGGCGGCAATACATCGGCAAACGGTGTTACGATTGGAAGCTCTAACAATTCTGCTAATAGGGGCGACAGTGAAGGCAACCGCGGCAACGATTACAGTGAAACCACAACTCAGGTTGAGGGCGTAAAGGAAGCTGACGTAGTAAAGACCGACGGTAAAAGTATCTTTGCGCTTTACGGAAATGAAATTAAAATATATAGCGCCAAGGGCAAGGATTCTGCCCATATAGGCACTATAACATTAAAGGATTCCGAGGATAAATGCGCCTACGGTGATATGTTCTTAAACGGTAATTTGCTTACCGTTATGCAAACCGTATGGAGTGACGGACAAAGCGAATATTCATCCATTATAGTTTTTGATGTCAAGGACCCCGAAAATCCTAAGGAAAAGTATATATGCCGCCAACAAGGCTACTATAATTCCTCACGTATGATCGGTAATTTTGTTTACATCATTACCGACCACAGACTTAACACGAACGACATTTCCCGCGATAAACCCGAAACCTACGTTCCCTCGGTTATATGCAAGGGTGAAAGCTTTACCGTGCCCGCAGACAGTATCTACCGATACACCGACAGTATTTCTTCGGCAAAATATTCGGTTATCGGCGCATACGACGTAACCAAGGGTGAGCTTGTATCGAGCGTTAGTCTGCTTGGCGGCGCCCAAAACATATACTGCAGCACAAACAATATTATTATTGCAGATACCGTTTATAACGGTGATGTTGATAAAAACAACGATAAAGAAGTGTATAATAATATTGATACTACCGTTTCTAAAATTGCTATTGATGGCGGTAGCCTCAAGTACAAGTGCAGCGGTACTGTAGGCGGTTCGCTTGAAAATCAATTCTTTATTGATGAGCACAAGGGCAATTTCCGCTTTGTTACCACCGTTGAACAAATCACTAAAAAGATTACCAAGTTTGATAATTCCGAAAGCGAATACGTTTCCTACAATAACGAAAGCTTTGCGCGCCTTACAGTGCTTGACGGCGCTTTAAAGGAAATCGGCAGACTTGATAACGTAGCCGAGGGTGAGCGTGTATACTCGGTGCGCTTTATGGGTGACATCGGATACTTCGTAACCTTCCGCCAGACCGACCCGCTATTCTCGGTTGACCTTAGTAATCCAAAGGAACCCAAGCTTTTAGGACAGCTTAAAATCCCCGGATTTTCCGAATATATGTATCCTTACGGTGACGGACTGCTTTTAGGCTTTGGTATGGAAGCCGATGAAAAAACCGGCAGAACAAGTTATTTGAAGCTTTCAATGTTTAACACAAGCAATCCCGCCGACCTTACCGAGCAGGATAAGACGGTACTTGACCCGTTCACTTGGAGTGAGGCGCTTCACAATCACAAGGCAATGCTTGTATCGACCGCTAAAAATCTTATTGGCTTCCCTGCCGATATGGACCGTGGACAGTGCTATTTCGTGTACGAATACACAGGCGAAGGTTTTAACAGAAAAGCGGCTCTTGAATTACAGATAGATTGGAAAAACAATTATTATGCTAACTGCCGCGGTATGTTTATAGGCGACTACTTCTATATCGTAAACGGCACGGCGCTTTGG
>JAXJYT010000084.1:0-1935 GCA_036306845.1 Acutalibacteraceae bacterium
ATCAACGATAAGCACACGTTTGCCCTTTATCATATTAACCTCGGTTTCGCCAAGATACAAGCTCTGCTCTTTTTGAGTGGTTATAGAAGTAACCTTAACCTCTAATGAATTGCGCATATAAACCTTTACGCCCTTACGCGCAATTACATACGGCTTACCGCACTGACGCGCCATTTCATAGGCAATCGGAATGCTTTTGGCTTCGGGTGTAAGAATCACGTCGAAATCAGGCACACGGGAAAGCAGCTCCTTACAACCTGCAACGGTAAGCTCAACATCACCGAAGATTATGAAAGCGGCAATATCAAGGCTATCGCTTACGGGAAACTTTTCGAGCTTTCTTTCAAGCCCTGCAATTTTCATAGTATAAAATTCGGACATAATATCATTATCCTTTCTATGATTTAGGATTTAAAAACGGTGTTATGGGCAATTTTACTTGAACTCAACCCGGAGGCCACTGTAAATATCTACGGGCAAGTAGATGAAAATGTATATGGCCTACCGTCTGACCGCCGTCCTTACCGCAGTTATTTACAACGCGGAAGCCACCGTCAAGCTTTTCATTTTCTGCTATTTTGGCAATAGCCTCATATATTTTTGCAACATAAAGGCTATTTTCGCCGTTTATCTCTAATGCTGAGGTTATATGAATTTTAGGTACCACAATGGCGTGGAAGGGAGCCTGCGGGTCGATATCCGCAAAGGCGTATACGTATTCATCCTCATAAATTTTTGTGCTGGGTATTTCACCCGCAATTATTTTACAAAATAAACAGTCACTCATATTGTAACCTCCATAGAATCGTAAGCAACAACAAATCCGCTTGCTTCAGCTATTAGACTGAAATCATCATAAACACTGTTTTTACCCTTATGTGAAAAATGATTAAGAATAAAAACAGTATCATTATTTGCCATTCCCTCGGCAATAAACCGTTCACGCAGTTTCTTGGCTACACCAAGACATCCGTGACCGCCAACGGTCTTATCTTCCTCATCACCCCAATGGCAATCAAGAGATATTAAATCAAAGCAAATACCCGTATTCTTTATATAATCCCATGATTCATCGGGTAAAATACCCGAATCATGCAAATACAGAATATTTTTACCGTTGCCGCTTATGGCATAGACATACGGATTTTCGGTTTTATGGTTTGCCTTTAGCGCCGTTACGGTGTACCCACCGTCAACAGTAAAGGGTACAAAGGGTAAAACCGCATTAAAGTTAATATACTTATGGTATTCGGCGGGAATCACATCTATTCTGTTTCCTACAGCCCCGTTGCCGTACACGTTAAGCACACTGCCGTAATTTTTATCGGGGCGCATATCCATCGGATACATATGATCGGGGTGGATATGCGTTATAAGACACGCCGATATACCAAACATATCAATATTGTTATTTAGTATATGGTAAAAAGTATCGCAAGGAAAATCAATAAGCAGGGTATCGTCGATTATTGCTTGTGACCTTGTGCGGATATTTCTACCGCCCAAGGCACGCGCCTTTGCGCAGTTTTCACAAGCGCAGAATATTGACGGTACACCCTCGGACCCTGCGGTACCGAGATACTTTATTTTCATATATTATTCACCGATTTGCGATTTAACAACATCGCATACTGCGGCTAAGGCTTCGGCTACCTTAGTGGTATCCTTACCACCCGCCATAGCGCTATCCGGTTTACCACCGCCGTTACCTCCGGCGATTTGCGCAACCGCACGAACAATGTTACCCGCGTGCGCACCCTTGGCTATTGCCGATTTACCTGCGCCTGCACAGAAGGTAAGCTTTTCACCGTTCACTGCGGCAAACACTGCAACCGCATCATCGTTTTGAGATTTAACGGCATCTATCATTTTGCGAAGCTGATCTGACTCAACACCTGTAAGCTTTTCGGTTACAACACGAAGTCCGCCTACAGA
>JAXJYT010000085.1:0-4032 GCA_036306845.1 Acutalibacteraceae bacterium
ATATTAATTCCAATGGGTTTTGAAGTATTAAGCGAAAAGGATTTAAGTGAAACATTTCCCGATGTTGAAGAAGACGGCACAACCTTTGAAGAAAATGCAATTATTAAAGCTTCAGCAGGTCTTAAGAATACTGGTTTAATTAGCGTAGCCGACGATTCAGGTATATGTGTCGATTATTTAGGCGGTGCGCCCGGTATTTTCTCAGCTCGTTACTCCGGTGAGCACGGTGATGATGAATCCAATAACCAAAAGTTACTAAGTGAGCTTGACGGTGTGCCTCTAAGCAAACGTACCGCAAGATACGTTGCAGCAATAGCTTGTGTATTTCCTGACGGTAAAAAATTTACAGTTCGCGGTGAATGCGAGGGTAAAATCGGTTTTGAACCAAAGGGTTCTAACGGCTTTGGTTATGACCCTTATTTTATTAGTGAATTGGGCGTTATGGCTGAGCTTACATCTGAACAAAAGGATAGTATAAGCCATCGCGGTAAAGCATTGAAATTATTTAAAGAAGAACTTAAAAAATATATTGAAGTTAAAGAGGAATAATAATGTTAAACAGTAGACAACGCGCTCAACTGCGCGGTATGGCAAACGGTTTTGAAACAATTTTTCAAGTAGGTAAGGGCGGTATAAATGACCAGCTCATAAAGCAGGTGGATGAAGCGCTTGAGGCACGTGAGCTAATAAAACTTCGTACGCTTGAAAATTCTCCCGAAAGTTCACGTACTGCTGCAGACCAGATTGCAGAACGTGTAAATGCCGACGTTGTACAGGTTATCGGGTCTCGTTTTATTCTATACCGTGAAAGTCGTGACAACAAAACAATAAAACTGGTGAAATAAATGGCTGTTATTGCAGTTTTTGGTGGTACGTTTAATCCGTTTCATATTGGACACTATGAAATGTTAAAATCTGTATGCGAGCTTACGTTTATCGATAAGGTATTTTTAACACCTGATAGAATTCCCCCACATAAAAAGTGTGATTTTTTGGCAAGTGATGAAGACCGTATTGAAATGTGCCGTATTGCAGCCAAAGATTTTTCTAAGTGTGAGCTCTGTCTGATTGAATTTGAACGTGAAGGCAAAAGCTATACCTATGATACGGTTTGTGCTTTAAAGCAAAAATATCCGAACGATACTTTTTATTGGGTAATCGGTGGCGATATGCTTGAAACGCTTGATAAGTGGTATAATTCTAATGAGCTTTTTAATGAAATATCATTTATTGCTTTTGCAAGAGGAGATTTTGAACAAGCGCAATTTAATGCAGAAAAAATGTGTTCTCTCGGTGCGGATATTAAGCTTTTGGATTTTCAGATTACCGATGTATCCTCAAGCGAATTCAGGTGCAAGGGTAAACCGTTTATGTTACCGAAAGAGATATACAATTATATAACCGAAAAGGGAATTTATAATGACTAAAATAGAAGAGTACAAGCTTTTATTACAAAGCAGATTAAATGATAAACGTTATCATCATTCACTTTGTGTTGCAAATGAAGCTCTAAGACTTGCCGAAAAATACGGTGCAAATAAAGAAAAAGCATATATTGCAGGTCTTTTGCACGATATAACCAAAAATGCTCCCGCAGAAGAACACTTGCATATCTTTGATAGCTTTGGTATAATGCTAAACGGTATCGAACAAAATGCTGAAAAGCTTTGGCACGCAATTTCGGGCGCAGCTTTTGTTGAACATCTTTTGGGAATTACTGACCAAGAAATTATTGATGCTATAAGGTATCATACAACAGCACGCGGAAATATGACGTTACTTGATAAAATATTATATCTTGCCGATTTCACTTCAGAGGACCGTGATTACGATGATGTGGATACAATGCGAAATCTTGTTGAAAAATCGATGCAAGAAGCACTTTTGTATGCGCTTTCTTATTCTATTAAGGATTTGGTATCAAACGGCAAAGCGCTTCATTTAGACACAATAAATGCATATAACGATATCGTACGAAAGGATGCTTGAATTTTGGATAGTGAAAATATTTTAAAAATAGCGGCTAATGCGCTTAATTCAAAGAAGGCGCGTGGTCTTAAAGCTATTAAAATTGATGACTTAACAACACTTGCCGATTACTTTTTATTGGCTACTGCAACGTCTTCTACACACGTTCGTGCACTCGCGGATGAGGTTGAGGATAAACTTAAAGAATCAGGCGTTGAACCGCATCACATTGAGGGTAGATCTACTGGTTGGTTAGTACTTGATTATAATTCTGTTATTGTTCATGTTTTCACCGCAAACGAGCGCGAGTTTTATAATCTCGACGGTATGTGGAGTGACGGAACACAAATAGATTTAATAAATATTCTTGATGAAGCCGAGGGCGATTAATTATGAAGTACAATTATTCAGAAATCGAAAAGAAATGGCAACAAATATGGGATGATGAACAACCCTTTGCCGCTAAGGAAGACTATACTTTACCTAAATTTTATGGTCTAGTAGAGTTCCCTTATCCTTCCGCACAAGGTCTGCACGTTGGTCATCCACGCTCGTACACTGCAATCGATATCGTTGCACGTAAAAAGCGCTTGCAGGGGTACAATGTTCTTTATCCTATGGGTTGGGACGCTTTTGGTCTTCCTACCGAAAATTTTGCAATAAAGAATCATATTCATCCTGCTGATGTTACCAAGGATAATATTGCAAACTTTAAGCGTCAGCTTAAATCATTAGGATTTTCTTTTGACTGGAATAGGGAAGTGAATACAACCGATCCCGACTATTATAAGTGGACACAGTGGATTTTCTTACAGCTTTATAAAAAAGGTCTTGCTTACAAGAAGAAAATGTCTGTAAACTGGTGTACGTCTTGTAAATGTGTACTTGCTAACGAAGAGGTTGTTAACGGCGTTTGTGAACGTTGTGGCAGTGAGGTTGTTCACAAAGAAAAAAGCCAATGGATGCTTCGTATAACCGATTATGCGGAAAAACTACTCGAAGGTCTTGATGACGTTGATTTTATTGAGCGCGTAAAGACTCAACAACGCAACTGGATTGGTCGTTCATACGGTACTCAGGTTAAGTTCAATACCAATATCGGTGATGAATTTGAAATATTTACCACACGCGCCGATACTTTGTTTGGTGTTACTTATATGGTTATGTCACCCGAGCATCCGCTCTTGGAAAAATGGGCAGATAAAATCAAAAACTACGATGAAGTTTGTACTTATAAGCAGGAAGCAGCTAAAAAATCTGACTTTGAACGCACCGAGCTTTCAAAAGAAAAAAGCGGTGTCAAGCTTATTGGCGTTACCGCAATTAACCCTGTAAATAATACCGAAATACCGATATTTATTTCGGATTATGTTCTTATCTCTTATGGTACCGGTGCAATTATGGCTGTACCGGGACACGATACACGTGACTGGGAATTTGCAAAGAAATTCAATATTCCGATTATCGAGGTAGTTGCTGGTGGTGATGTTTCTAAAGAAGCATTTACTGACTGCAATACTGGTGTTATGGTTAATTCTGGCTTCCTTACGGGCAAATCTGTCGAAGAAGCTAAGGTTGCTATTCAAGAATGGCTCACCGAAAAGGGTCTTGGAAGTAAAAAAACAAATTATAAGCTTCGTGACTGGGTATTCTCACGTCAGAGATATTGGGGTGAACCAATTCCGATGGTTTACTGTGAGAAATGCGGATATGTACCACTGCCCGAAAGCGAACTACCGTTAATGCTTCCTAACGTAGATTCTTATGAGCCTACCGACACAGGCGAATCACCGCTTGCAAAGATTACCGATTGGTTAGAAACAACTTGTCCTTGTTGTGGCGGTAAGGCAACAAGAGAAACCGATACTATGCCTCAGTGGGCAGGCTCGTCATGGTATTTTCTACGTTACTGCGACCCACACAATAAGGATTCGTTGGCTTCAAAAGAAGCGCTTGAATATTGGGGTCCTATTGATTGGTATAACGGTGGTATGGAGCATACAACGCTTCACTTACTATACAGCCGTTTTTGGCATAGATTCCTTTATGATATTGGTGTTGTAC
>JAXJYT010000086.1:0-3709 GCA_036306845.1 Acutalibacteraceae bacterium
AACGATACCGATGGCTTTCAGATAGCGCTTCTTGACGTTATGATGCCGGGTATGGACGGCTTTACTCTTTGTAAGGAGATACGAAGCCGCAGTGATTCAATCGGTATCATAATGCTTACCGCAAAGTCACAGGAAATGGATAAGATTAGCGGTCTGATGATAGGCGCCGATGACTACATTACAAAGCCCTTTAGTCCTACGGAGCTTTTGGCGCGTGTAGATTCGCTCTACCGCAGAGTCGGTCTTAACACCGCAAAGGCAGAAAACACAACCGAGATTACCATTGGTGATTTTACCCTCGATTTACGCCGCCGCACACTTACAAGGGGCGGTCAGAATATCGAGCTTACGCAGGTTGAATTTCAGATGGTTGAATATTTCTTTACAAATCCCGATACCGCGCTTTCGCGCCGCGCAATACTTGAGCGTGTATGGGGCAACAGCTATGTCGGAGAGGAAAAAATCGTTGACGTTAACATCCGCCGCCTTCGTATGAAGACCGAGGAGGACCCCTCTAACCCTACTAATCTTGTGACCGTATGGGGTATGGGCTATAAATGGAATAGCGGAAAATAATATATTTTAAGTTTTTGAAGGGAAGTGAAGAATGTGGAGGAGCAAAGATTTACGGTAAAATTTAAAAGCATCGTTATACGTTGGTTTTTTCAGGTGTTTCTTATAGTTGCCGCCGTTATCGTGGTTGCGGCTATTGCTTTGTCGGCATTCTTTATAACCTTCCATCTTTCCCGTGTAAGAGATTTGGCGATTGATTATTCTTATGAGTTTTCAAATCTTTCTGCCGCCGACTTAAGCACCTTTGAGGATGCGGCGGTAAGCCTTTCGGATGCCTTTGCCCACAAGAATAAAATTGAGGTGCAGGTAATCGATAAGGAAGGCAACGTAGTCGTTTCGACAACGGGCTTCCAGACGAGGCGCGATGTTATGACCGATTATGAAAGCGCAATTTCCTCCGATTCGGGCAGTGCAGTATGGCGCGGTGAAAATTCGGGCGGCGAGAAAATAATGGCAGGTACAACTCTTGTTCACAACGCCGAAGGCGAGCACATAGGCGCATACAGATGGATTACCTCGCTTGAGTCGACCTGGAATCGCATTTATATGCTTATCGGCGTGATATTTGCTACCGCAATTGCGGCAATCGGTATATGTTCGCTTTCGGGTATATTCTTTATTAAATCGATTGTACGCCCCATTCGTGACGTTAGTAACACTGCGCGTAGAATCGCGCTCGGTGACTTTAAATCTAAAATTAAGATTACAAGAAACGATGAAATCGGTGAGCTTTGCGACACCATCAACTATATGGCTACCGAGCTTTCCCACGCTGAAACGCTTAAGAACGATTTCATATCCTCGGTATCGCACGAGCTTCGCACACCGCTTACCGCAATTCGCGGCTGGGGTGAAACGGTTAAGATGTCAATAGGTACCGATGATGAGCTTGTGGCGCGCGGTATGGAGGTTGTACTGTCGGAAGCCGACCGCCTTTCGAGTCTTGTGGAAGAGCTTCTTGACTTTTCGCGTATGCAAAGCGGAAGGCTTACGGTTAACACAATGCCTATCGACGTTTCCGAGCTGTTGCGTACCGTTGCCGATATGTATACCGAGTTGGCGCGTCAACAGGGAATAGAGCTTTCCTTTACACCGCCTGCAGAAAATTCCATTGTGCTTGGCGACCCCGACCGACTAAAGCAGGTGTTCATCAACATTATTGATAATGCCGTAAAGTATACCGAAAAGGGCGGTCTTGTGCTTGTTCAACAGCTTCGTGAAGAGGGATGTGTTCAGATTATCGTTAAGGATACGGGCGTGGGTATTCCTGCCGCCGACCTTGATCACGTTAAGGAGAAATTCTTTAAATCCAATAAAACCGTTCGCGGAAGCGGTATTGGTCTTGCCGTTGCGGACGAGATTATAAAGCAGCATCAGGGACTTCTGTTCCTTGAGAGTACTGAGGGTGTCGGCACTACCGTTACGATAGTAGTACCGCTTTACGAGCTTCCCGAGGAAGAACCGCCCGAGGAAATCATTGAAGCGGTTCCCGAGGAAGCCGCAGAGATAAACGAATAGAAAAGGAGAAATCACTTTGGCAAAATATACCGCAATCGGCGGTCAGGCGCTAATCGAGGGTATTATGATGAAAAGCCCCGAAAAAACCGCAATGGCCGTACGTAAAAAGGATAACACAATTGATATTTCGTATCTTGAATATAAAAGCCTTCGCGAGCGCTATAAGTTTTTTGCGCTACCTATAATCCGCGGCGTAGTGGGCTTTGTTGAATCGATGCTTCAAGGCTATAAGGCGATGATGCAGTCGGCAGAAATTTCGGGATTCACCGATTTAGAGGATGAGGATGAGCCCAACGAAAAAACACCCGAGGATAAAAAGAAGCTTGATACGCTTATGGGCGGTGTTATGATACTTGGCACCGTGCTTGGTGTGGCTTTGGCACTCGTACTGTTTATGTGGGTACCGCGCTTGGCGGTGGGCGGTTTGCAGTGGCTTCTGAAAACCGATTTTTCACCCATCGTGCGTTCGGGTATAGAGCAGCTTATAAAGCTCAGCGTGTTCGTGCTTTACGTGTGGGGCGTTTCCTTTATGAAGGATATACACCGCGTTTTCTCTTATCACGGAGCAGAACACAAGACCATTTTCTGCTACGAAAAAGGTTTGGCGCTGACGGTTGAAAACGTACGCGAGCAAAGCCGTTTCCATCCGCGTTGCGGCACGTCGTTTATGATACTTATGATACTTATAAGCGTTATAGTATCAACCGTAGTACAAATGATTTTCCCCGGCGTTTATAACGTAATGTGGCTTTGGGTGGTTGCCAAAATCCTTATGATACCCGTAATCTGCGGTATCGGCTTCGAGGTGCTTCGCGCCTGCGGTAAATATGACAACGTGTTTACCCGAATAATTTCGGCGCCCGGCCTTTGGATGCAAAGAATTACCACCAAGGAGCCGCAGGATGATATGATAGAAATCGCGATTGCCGCGCTCCGCGCGTGCGAGCCTGAAAACCCCGACGTTGACCGCACGATAGACAGGGAAGAAAACACAGATGAGTAAAACAATTTTTGAAGGCTATAACGAATGTAAAAAGCAGTTGGCGGAAGCAGACATTCCCGATTGCGTATTCGAAGCAAAACAGATAATAAAGCACGTAACGGGCTACACTAATGCTCAGATACTTGCGAACTACAACCGTCCGCTTTCTCAGTTTCAAGAGGATTTACTGACCGTTATTATAAAGCAACGCTTGGTGCATTATCCGTTACAGTATATAATCGGGCGTTGGAGCTTTTTCGGTCACGAATTTTTTGTGGGACCGGGTGTGCTTATCCCCCGCGCCGACACCGAAACGGTGATGGACGTATGTATGGAGTATCTTGCGGGTGATAAGGAATATAAGGTGCTTGATTTATGCGCGGGTACGGGTTGTATCGGCATATCGATTGCCGCCGAGTGCGAAAATGCACAGGTAGCGCTCGTTGAAAAGTATGCAGAGGCGCTTACGTACCTTAATAAAAATGTAGAGCATAACGGTGTGGGCGTAGAGGTTGTACAGGGCGACGTGCTTGAAGGTTGCGCGAGTGATAAAAAGTACGACCTTATCGTAAGCAATCCGCCTTATATTACCGACGGTGATATGAAAACGCTTCAGGCGGAGGTACAGCAAGAGCC
>JAXJYT010000087.1:0-18661 GCA_036306845.1 Acutalibacteraceae bacterium
CAATAAACGGTGTTTATAGCAGTCGTTTTACCGGTTTTGGTGCAAACGGTATAGACCCGCTTTGCAGATACTACGAAGGTACGTATAAGGTTGAAGGTGAAGATGACGGTGACCGTTGTTTTATGATTGCTGAAAAGGATGGATACGAACTTTATATTGTCGCCCTTTTAAATGATTACTACCTTATGGGTGATAAGGAAAACGAATCGTATGATTCATATACTGAAGGGCCTACTCTTGAAGCAGAAGATAAAGACGGCAATCAATACGATGAAGCAGATTTGCCTGATGTTTTTGATGCCGAGATCGTTAGCTTTGAATATCCCGAACCAATTGAAAATGCGTTTAACTTTACCGGCTTTTCCGGTCTTTACGTTGTAAACGCAGGGGTGATGGTTCTCGTTGGTCTTTTAACCCTTATTCTTTGTATGATTTTTGTAAGAAAGAGCGACGGCGTCGAATATCGTGCGCTTGATAAGATTGGCATAGCTTTGAATTTTATAGCGGTGCTTTTTGTGCTTCCTATCATTTACATAGCAGCAGTTTTTGTTCAGGCATACAAGATAGGGCCCGATTGGTTATACCAAGCTTATTTGTGTATTCCTCAGATCATTCCTTTCTCCATTGCTGCGTCGGTGTCTTTACGCCGTAAAGGTTTCAGAAAAACTGGATTTTTCATTCAATTCTTAGCACCTGCGGTAGAAGTGATACTCGCTGTATTGGAGTATATTTTATAAAGGCAGTTCCCGTAGTAGTTGATAGCAAAGAAGCTGAAGAATAATTAACTGCAGACACAAAGGGTTGATTTTTTAAACGTTTTGTGATACTATATTGATACTAAAATTTGTAGAGCCTATAGAAACCAAACATTCGTTCAGCTATAAACCCCTATTTTTAGGCTCTAAACAACTTGCTTTTTTCAGTATTATTTGAATTTAAGCGAGTGGGAATAATCCCACATCCCCGAAAAGCCTTGTAAATCAAGGGTTTTTGAGATTTTGAAACTCTCAAAAATGGCGTTTGACGTAAATCTGACGTAAATCGGCTTCAAAAACGCTGTAAATAGAAACTAAAATGCTCTGGCGAACACTCGCCAGAGCATTTCCTTTTACTCAGTTACGTCATATAGTTTCATATATTCCTCGGCAGTCAGATGTGTCTCTGCCCAAATCTTGATTTCTTTTTCGGTCATTGGAACAATGTCTTGGCTACCACACATACCACCGCCATACGATTTCCCATATCTGCTCATAGCGCCCCCACTTCCATGCAGGAAATATTCACCGTTTTTCTTTTGGTAAATATCTTCTGTACAATAGTGGAAGTCAGACGAACTAAATCCGTTACTCCAACTACCAATTAGTTTTGCTGTTTCGGTGTCGTAAAGACGACCATTGATGATTTTTTTCATAGTAAAAATCTCCTTTATAAAAATATAATAAAGCTCCATGCTCTATCCGTTGATGGGAGAGAGCAATGGAGATAGTTTTGAAATCATGCTGTTCGCACTACGCCGCCGAAGCAACGTTTAAATTGTATGTATCCAAATTCGCTACACCAATCATCATCCAAGTTTTTGACATAGCAGTTTTGAAGCCCTTCTTCCAAATTGATTCTATCGTCTTCCCATTCATCTTCGTACTTGGAAACATAAAGCAGAGAAAACATTTTTCCGAAAGGCGTACTGGTTTCAATAGCGTGATACACAAGTGCATTGTGCTTTTCCTCGAAATCCTTAATGAAAGAAGTTTCGGTATCGTCAAGCCAGTAAGGTTACGCTGAACGGTCAGCCATTGGCAGAGGTGGACTTAGAACTGCGTTCCACCCTAAAGACCACCAAGACCGATAAAAACGGCAACTTCGCCTTTACCGATGTAGAGCCGGGCAAACATTCGCTGACGGCACTCAGCGACGGCAAGGTTATCGGATATTTGTCCTTTGAACTGAAAAAGGACAACAAAGCCGATGTTGTATTGTTGGAAGACGGCACCTACACCGTATCGGTTGATAAAAACGGCGCAGGCGTGGAGCTGCATCTGGTACTGAACGAGGAAGCGGGCACCCTTGCCCCGACCGAGATCGGCACCATCGAAAAGGCAGACCCCAATGCACCCCAAACGGGAGATAACACAAACCTCTCTTGGTGGTGGCTCTTGGCTGTACTCAGCGCCACCTGCATAGTAGTTTTAGAAATCTACCACAGAAAGAAAAAAGCTTAATAACGAATACAGCCCCTGCTACCTATTTAGCAGGGGCTGATGTTTTTGGTGCCTTTAGGTGTGTAAATACAAAACGGTTTTCAGGAATAGATAAAGGCTATTTATTTGCGCTTGTGGTTTTGCGCCATGCGGCAGGGGAAACGCCGTATTTCTTTGTAAAGCTTTGTGAAAAATACCGCGGACTGTCAAAGCCCAAGTAGTTTGAAATTTGCTTTACAGGCATGGCGGTGGTTGTAAGTAATTGCTTCGAAAGCTCCATCTTTCTGTCTAAAAAATATTCATAGGGCGTAACGTACAAATGTGATTTAAAAAGGCGTATTACGTAGTTTTTGGAGCGGAAGATTTTAGCCGCCATCATTTCAAGCGTTATGTTGCCGGTTATATTTGAATCAATATAATCCTTTAGTATTCTCAGTTCTTCCGGAAGGGTGTCTGTGTTTATCGTGTTATGATAGATGTGCATAAATATTTTTTGCACCTGCATCAGACTTTTTTCCTGAATTTCATAGGGTGTATAGTTGCGGTTTTGCGCTATGCTTATTATTTCGCTTATAAGCTCCCTTGTGTCGCAGTTTTTAAAAACGACCGTATTGCCGAATGAATATTCGTTGGCAAGTTGATACATAAGATTGCCCGTCATATTAAAAAACACCTTAACCCAAGGATTTTGCGGGTCGGAATAGTAGTATTGGTCAACGTTCGGAGGCAGAAAATACGTATCACCCGCGGATGCAATATGCTTTTTGCCGTTGTGATAGATAACGCCCGTGCCCGAAATAATGTATTCCATTGTTCCGAACTCTGATTTAGGGCGGACAATTTTATAGGTGCTGTCGCAATATGATGTACCGCAAAGAGAAACTTTTGATGGCAAATTCAAAGATGTTGTGTCACAAGCATATAAATCTTCGTACATTTTTCTTACCTTTCATCGTTTTGAAAATTACATTTTTAGTATAACATATTTTGTTTAATTTTCAAGTGTCAATAAGATTTATACGACTTATCGCCGTTTTTATTATATGAATATATATAAAAAGCATATGATTTT
Organism: Acutalibacteraceae bacterium; assembly: GCA_036306845.1. Lineage (GTDB taxonomy): Bacteria > Bacillota > Clostridia > Oscillospirales > Acutalibacteraceae > UBA737. The sequence goes on from JAXJYT010000087.1 coordinate 3,271, forward strand.
GCATAAAACCTTGCAAAATTACTATAAAAAGGAACGCTTGCCAACATTTTGCAAAAAAACTGCAATTTGGGTGATATTTCATACCTTATGTGTTATATTTTATCTTTTAATGATTTGTACATAATAATATAATAAATACAAAAGCGAAATTTTTTGTTTTCGGAGGAAGAAATATGAAGATGAGAATGCCGGCATATCCCTTGGTTACGATGGACCCGTATTTCAGTGTTTGGTCCTTTGCCGATAATCTTAACGATAAACAAACTGTACAGTGGACAGGATTTGAAACCCGCTTTATTGGTATCGCCGTTGTAGATGGCGTTGAATACGTTTTTATGGGTGAGAAGTCGGATACCAAAAAGGCGCGTCAGCGCAAGGTGGTCTGCACCGCACTTTCTACCGAATACGCTTTCGTTTGCGGCAGTGTAGAGGTTGCGGTAAAGTTCACAAGTCCCGTTCTGGTGGAGGATGTTAAACTGGCATCGCGCCCCGTATCCTACATACACGTTTCGACCGATAGCAAGGCGCCGGTTGAAATAAGACTTGCGGTAAGCGAGCAGATGTGCCTTACCAACGCGGGTCAGCACCCCGTTGATATAAAAACGGTTGATGCAAAATATCCCACCGTGTCTATGGGAAGTCGCGTACAGAACGTGCTTGGCAACAGCGGTGACAGTATACATATCGATTACGGGTATTTTTATCTTACCGTGCGCGAAGGTATCGTGGGTAGCTTTACTGCCGAGGATATGGACTCCGTATATGGCAGTAGCGCTATCACAAAAAACAACAGCGCGCTCTTTGCGGTGGCTTATGATGATATCTGTTCCATAGAGTATTTTGGTGAGCACTTAAAGTCGGTGTGGAACAACGACGGCACCGACATCCTTGTCGCAATAAGCGATGCGGTGGATGAATACGATACCTTGCTTGAGCGTTGCAACCGCTTTGATGAAAAGCTTTATGCGGATGCATGTAAGAGCGGCGGCGCAATGTACGCCGATATGCTGATGGGCGCATACCGTCAGATTATGGCGGGGCACAAGGCGGTCGTATCAAAGGAAGGCGAAATACTTTGGATATCCAAGGAATGCTCATCCAACGGATGTGCCGCAACGGTGGATATAACCTATCCCTCGGCACCGATGTTCTTGATTTACAACACTGAATTGGTTCGCGGAATGCTGCGTCCCGTATTCCGCTATGCCGAATCGGATGCTTGGGAATATGATTTTGCGCCTCATGACGAGGGCACCTATCCGATTGTTAACGGTCAGACCTACTACGAGTGCAAGCGGGAATATCAGATGCCCGTTGAAGAATGCGGCAATATGCTTTTAATCACCTCGGCGGTGACACTCGTTGAAAAGAATGCGGATTTTGCCCTCGCGCATAAAAAGACACTTGACGTTTGGGCAGAGTATCTTATGGGTTGCGGCTTTGATCCCGAGAATCAGCTTTGCACCGATGACTTTGCGGGCCATCTGGCGCACAACTGTAATCTGTCGTTGAAGGCGATCTGTGCGCTTGCGGCATATGCGCGCGTGTGCGCTCTTATGGGTGACGAAGAACTCGCCGACAAATATTCCGCGGCGGCAAAGACAATGGCGGCTCAGTGGTCAAGCGCGGCGCTTAACGCCGATGGCACAACCCGTCTTGCTTTCGACCAAGAGGGTACGTATAGCCTCAAATACAACATTATTTGGGATAAACTTTTGAACCTTGGTCTTTTTGATGAGGGTATTTTTAAAACCGAATGTGAAACCTACAGGCAGAAGGCGATGCGCTACGGAACTCCGCTTGACAGTCGCGCGCTTTACACAAAGAGCGATTGGCTTATGTGGTGCGCCGCAATGAACGATACGCCCGAAGCCTTCGAGGCGGCAATAAAGCCGATGTGGGATTTTTATAACGAAACGCCCGACCGTGTACCGATGACTGACTGGTACGATACCGACACAGGCGCAAAGCGAGTATTCCAGCACCGCACCGTACAGGGCGGACTTTGGATAAAGATGTTGCTTGACAAAAAACTATTTTAGGCAATTTGATTTTGGAGGATATGTATGAAAAGGATTGTTGCATTGTCTTTGGTGTTTGCGGTTATGGGAACCGCTGCGGTTTCGGCTTTTGCGCAGACCGACAATGGACAGTCTGCGGCAGTAAGCGTCACCACCGATACCGATGTAGTTAGCTATCTTGAATACATTGAAAAATACGAAGAAACCGCAGGACAGGACATCACATTGTTGGGTACTGTCGCTACGGTAGAACGCGGCGGAGAGCTATTGCTTCCCGTAACGGTGCCGGTATCTTCGTGGTACAACCTTGAAATTACCTACCGCGCAACCGAAAACGATACGGGCGAAATAAGCTTTTCGGTTTTGCTTGACGGCAAGCTTCCTTTTGCCGAAGCCGACCGATTTTCGTTGCCCCGCCGTTATATCGACGGTGGCGAAATCCGCAAGGACGGTCTTGGAAACGAATTCACACCGCTTCAGAAGGAAGTTTTTGATGCGCAGACAAGGCGTCTTTCCTGCTATTCGACCTTCAGTACGGAGGAAAGCAGATTTTACTTAGATGCAGGTCAGCATATCGTAGCGCTCAGCGGTCTTGGTGCCGAGATAGTGGTAGAGGGCGTACGGCTTGTCGGAATAACGATGCCCGAAAGCTACGAAAAGGTATCCGCGGATTACGGCAGTTACAAGGACTACGGCGGCGAGGAACTTCTTATCGAGGGCGAGAGCGCAGTTTACAAATCGGGCGCAGACCTTGTTGCAAAGTCGGACAGCACGACACCTGCTATTTTTCCCACCGACCCCTTTATTCAAAGGGTAAATTACATTGGCAGTAACTGGTCGCAGACGGGCGAAGAGCTTATTTGGAAGATAAAGGTGGCGGACAGCGGCCTTTATAAGCTTTCCTTCCACTACAGACAAAGCTATATTTTAAACGGAAATTCATACCGCCGTCTTAAAATAGACGGTGTTACCCCGTTTAGTGAGGCGGGAATGATTCCCTTCACCTACGGTAGCGGTTGGCAGCGCGGTACGTTTGCCGATGAAAACGGCAAGCCGTATCTTATCTATCTTGAGGCGGGCGAGCACGAGCTTTCACTTGACGTTACACTTGGTCCTTTGGCGGATTTCTGCACCAGACTTGAGGATATCGTATACGAGCTTGGCGAATGGTACCGTCGAATCGTAATGATTACGGGCGAAAATCCCGATGCTAACCGTGACTATAATCTGTTTTCGCAGATACCTGATATGCAAGACGGATTTGAGGGGCTCATAACACGTATAGATTCGTTGACTGAAACCTATGAAAAGCTTACGGGTGAACGCGGCGGTTCTACGGTATCAATCCTTAACGGAATGAAGAACGCGCTTAAAAATATGCTTAAATACAAGTATAAGGCGCAGACCTATAAATCAAGCTATTATACAAACTATTCTTCGGTAAGCGCTACGCTTTACGAGCTTATGAGTATGCCGCTTGACATTGACACCACCGTGCTTTCGGCACCCGATCAAAAGCTTCAGAAGGGTGAAGTCGGCTTCTTTGAACGCGTTTCCTACGGAGCAAAGCGTTTTGCGGCGTCCTTCCTTGTTGATTATAACAACATTTCGGGCGGCAACGATGCCGATGAATCGGTGCTTTTGTGGATAAACTGGGGTCGCGATCAGGCGCAGGCGTTGAACTCCCTTATACAAAGCGACTTTGTTCCCGAAAACAAAATTGGTGTAAACGTTAAAATTACCAACGCTTCGCTCGTTCAGGGTATGCTTTCGGGCAACTCGCCCGACTGTGTTCTGCAGCACGGCAGAAGTGAGCCCGTAAACCTTGCAATGCGCGGCGCCGCATACGATTTAAGTAAGTTCAGTGATTATGGCGAGGTTATAAAACGCTTTGCCGAGGGCGCAACGGTACCGTATCAGTACAAAAACGGCGTCTATGCGCTTCCCGATACCCAAAGCTTTATGATGATGTTCATCCGTACCGATATTTTCGCGCAGATGGGACTTGGTATTCCTACAACTTGGGATGAATTCATAAGCGTTATGAAGAAGCTTTCGGGTAATAATCTGGAAACGGGTGTTGCAACGGGCTTTAATATGTTTTTGGCTCAGCACGGCGGCAATCTTTACAATAAAGAGCTAAATGCCACCGATCTGCTTTCTACAAATGCAATAAGCGCGTTCGAGTTTTATACCGATTTCTTTACAAAACACGGTTGCCCGAAGTCATATAACTTCTACAACCGTTTCAGAACGGGGCTTATGCCGATGGGCATACAGGATTATTCGATGTATGCCACGCTAAAGGCTACGGCGCCCGAAATAAACGACCGTTGGACAATGGTGCCCGTACCCGAAAACGCAAATGCGGATGGCAGTGTGAACCGCTATTCAAGTGGCGGCGGCACCGCTTGTATGATATTGGGTGATACCGATAACGCCCGTGCGGCGTGGGAATTCCTTAAGTGGTGGACCGATGCCGAAACACAGCTTTCATACGTGCAGTCACTTGAATCGGTGCTTGGTATTGCGGGCAGAGTGGCAACCTCTAATATTCAGGCGGCAAACCGACTTACTTGGGATGGCGACTGTCTGGAAAATCTTAACGAGCAATGGAAAACCGTTAAGGAATTTAACGAAATTCCGGGTAGCTATTATACGACACGCGCAATAGATCAAGCGTATTGGAACGTTGTTGAGGCGGGGGAGAACCCCAAGGATATGCTATACCGTTGGAGTGGCGTTGCCGATAACGAGATAGCAAGAAAAATCAAACAGTATGAAGAATAAAGAAGGGAGCGGTAAAAATGCAAAAGGTTAATAATACAAAAAGGCGTTTTGATACCGAAAAATTGCCACTTGTTATAATGCTGCTTCCCTTTGCGGTACTGTTTTTCGGCTTTACCGTGCTTCCGATAATTTCTTCGGTTGTATTAAGCTTTTTTAACTATGATATGATTCATCAACTAAGCTTTGCGGGTCTTGATAACTATATGACCATGCTTTTAGAGGATGACGTGTTCTGGATTTGTGTTAAGAATACCGTTATGTTTGCCGTAATAACCGGTCCTGTCGGATTTTTGCTTTCGTTCGTGCTTGCGTGGATGATAAATGAGCTTAACCGCGGTATGCGAACGGTTTTATCCTTTCTTTTCTATTCACCCGCGCTTATGGGTAACGTTTATTTTATATGGGAAGTGTTTTTCAGCGGCGACAGTTACGGCTATGCGAACAGTCTTTTGCAGTCACTGGGGCTTATAGTCGAGCCTATTCTATGGTTCAAGAGCACGCAGTATGCCTTTACCTTGGTTGTAATTATTCAGCTTTGGTGCAGTATGGGCGTATCCTTCCTTGCAAACATATCGGGTCTGCAGAACGTTAACGAGGAGCTTTACGAGGCAGGTGCTATCGACGGTATCCGTAACCGTTGGGCAGAGCTTTGGTATATCACGTTACCCTCTATGAAGGAAATTATTTTGTTCAGCTGCGTAATGCAGATACAAAGCGCGTTTTCGATAAGCGGTATCGTAAGTCAGCTTTGCGGATACCCAAGTGTAAACTATTCGGTGGACACTCTTGTATCACTACTGACCGATATCGGCGGCACGCGCTACGAAATGGGACTTGCGGCGGCAATGTCGGTGTTCCTGTTTGCCGTTATGGCGTTTACAAGGGTTGGTATCGGTAAGTTGGTATCAACACTCGGAAAATAATGAAAGGAGTAGCAGACAATGAGTAACAGAACTGCAAACATTAAAAGATTTACCCGCTCGCGTGTCGGCAACTTCTTTTACTTCACAATACTTTTTGCGGCAGGTCTTTTCACTGTTTTGCCGCTTATATATTCGGTCATAACCTCGCTAAAGCCGCTTGATGAGCTTTTGGCGTTTCCGCCGAAGTTTTACGTGGTAAGACCGACACTTGCAAACTATATAGCGCTCCCCGCGCTTCTTTCAAAGCTCAGCGTGCCACTGTCAAGGTACATATTCAACAGCCTTTTTGTAAGCCTTGTTACAACCGTTGTGCACGTAATAGTGGCTTCAATGGCGTCCTTCGTGCTCGTTATCTGGAAAAAGAGCAAATGGATAAACGCCTTGTTTGTTATTGTTCAGTTTTCGCTTCTTTATAACGCATATACCCTTTCAATTCCACAGTATCTTATCTTTTCGGAAACAGGAATAATCGATTCATACTGGGTATACATATTGCCGTACATACCGTCGGCTCTGGGTGTGTTCCTTATGAAACAGTATATGGAATCAAGCATACCCGATTCACTTGTTGAGGCGGCGCGAATAGACGGCGCGGGATATTTCAGAATTTTCTTTTCCATAGCCTTCCCGCTTGTTAAACCCTGTTGGATGACCTTGTCCCTCTTCGCGTTCCGCGATATGTGGTCGATAAATCCCGGTGGCACAATTTTCAGCGAGGAAATCAGAACGCTTCCGATGATTATGAGTCAGATTACCGCGGGCGGTATCGCCCGTTCGGGTAGCGCGATGGCGGCAACGGTGTTGCTTATGATACCGCCGATTCTTGTGTACGCAATATCGCAAAGCAACGTTATGGAAACTATGAGCAGTGCAGGTATTAAGGGTTAGGAGATGAGCACGATGATAAAAAACAAAATCTTACGTGTATTGTGTTTTGTGCTGATAGCGTGTCTTTTAACTCTTAGCCTTGGTATAAACGTGGCGGCAACCTCTTACGAGGAGGTGCCCTACCGCTCGTACACGTATTGGGAGGGCTATTCTCAAAAGAAGCCGACCGCAATAAAGGAAATATATTCACCCAAAACGGTGATAGGAAGCGCGCTTAATCCCGAAATAGATTTTCTCGAGCTTCAGCACATTTGCTTTGATAAAGCGGGGCTGCTTTACGCGCTTGATTCGTTTAATGCAAAAATAACCGTGCTTGACGGTAACTATAATATAGTAAGAACAATATCAGAACTGCAGTATAAGGGAGAAACCCTGAGCTTTGCTCACGCGGAGGGTATTTTCGTAAACAATGAAGGAAAAATCTTCATTGCCGATACCGCCAATTTCCGCGTAATAGTGTTGGCGTCCGACGGTACGGTAGAAAACGTTTTCGGCAAGCCTGATTCTTACCTTATACCTGAAGACCTTAACTTCGCCCCCATTAAAATTCTTCAGGATGCCGAAGGCTTTTTGTACGTTTTGTGCGACGGTTGCTATTACGGCGCAATGAAGTTTTCGCCTTCCTACGAATTTTTGGGATTTTTCGGATCTAATACGGTAGGTACGTCGGTGCTTTCGGCAATCGCATCCTTCTTTAAGGAGTTGTTTGCGACCGATGCCAAGCGTATGAACGATGTTCAGCGTTTGCCATATACCTTCCTTAATTTCTGTATTGATGATGAAGGCTTTATTTTCACCACAACCGATAATCAGAGATCTTCAAACACACAGGTAAGGCGGGTTGGCGCCAAGGGTACAAATATCCTTTCGCACAAGTTCAACTTTAAGATAACGTCGGGTGACGGTATCCGTTACGGCGACCCACAGGGCGCGCGGAACGAGAACAACCAAAACCGCCCGAACGAATTTTCCGCAGTGGATACGTGGGGCCAGTTCTTCTATTTGCTTGACCGCGTAACCGGCAGAATTTTCGTATACGATTTCGACTGCAATATGATAACCGCCTTTTCGGGTGGCTTCGGCGCAGGCGAACAGCTTGGTGTTTTCAGAACACCGACCGCCATTGCGGTAAACCCGAACGGCGATATTTTCGTAAGTGACCTTGAAAAGAAGAACATTACGGTGTTTTCGCTTACAGAATACGGTAAAGCCGTAGTGGAAGCCGCAAAATTCAATATGAGCGGCGAATACGATAAGGCAGAAGACCTCTGGCGAGAGGTTTTGCGTCAGGATGAAAACAATCAGCTTGCCTATATCGGTATCGGTAAGGCAGCTATGATGAAAAACGACTATGCTACGGCGATGGAATATTCCCGCATCGGTCTTGATCAGGAAACCTATTCACGCGCTTTCGGAAAGGTTATGACCGCGAAATTGAAGGATAACTTTGTTTGGGTGTTTTTAGCGCTTGTAGTTATCGTTTCGGCTATAGCATGGGTGCTTGTTGTAACTACCAAAAAACAAGTAAAGCTTATTAAAAATCCCGTATACAGTACAGCGGCGGGCGCGTTTTTTCATCCGAAGGATTGCTTTGTTCGCATTAAGGAAAAGAATTTGGGTTCTACGGTTATTGCAACCGCTTTACTGATAATCTTCTTCCTGACAAGAACGGCTTCGGATATTTATACAGGCTTTATGTACGTTGTTCCCGATAACGAAAACTACAACGTTGTTTATACCTTCTTGGGTACGATAGTGCTTGTGCTCTTGTGGGTTATCGTAAACTGGGGTGTTTGTGTACTGTTTGAGGGTAAGGGAAGACTTAAAGAAATCTATATTACCTCCTGCTACAGTCTTATCCCGCTTATTATATATTCGCTTTTATATATAGTGCTTTCGTACTTTATGACACCTTCAAGTGTGTCTTTCTTAAGCCTTTTAGGTACGGCGTCCACCGTCTATTTCGTTATTATGATATTGCTTGCGGTGATGGTGGTACACGAATTTGATTTCGTACACGCAGTGCTTACCTCGGTTTGCTCGGTATTCGGAATGCTAATCGTTGCCTTCCTTATATTTATGGCGCTGACACTTTGTCAGGACTTTATAAGCTTCGTTGTAAGCATTATTCAAGAATCTATGCTACGTTAGAAAGGTGCGGACATTTATGAAAAACTTAATAAAACGACTGTCCGCACTCACGCTGGCGCTTTGTCTGGTGCTTTGCCTTGCAGGTTGCGGTGAGTCGCAGAACAAGACCGCCAAATTCTATAAGGGCAAGGTAAAGGGCGAAAAATCGGGCGCAATCGCACAGAATGACAAATTCACGCTTGGTTGGGATGCCGATAAGGCGGCGCTTTTACTGACCTCGCGCAGTACGGGCAGGGTATGGTGCACCACACCGTATGATTTTTATCAGAACGATACGGGCGAGGGTCTTGCATCGGTGGCGCTTAGCTCACCGCTTAATATATCCTACGTTGAAAAATCCACCCTCAGCGTTAAAACGGCAAGCGGAAGCACCGCCGTCCTTAAAAACGGCAGAATTGCAAGTAAGAAAATTAAAAACGGAATTCGAGTTACCTACTTCTTCGACAACGTAGAAATTGCGGTTCCCGTTGATTATATACTTAACGAGCGCGGACTTGAGGCGCGCGTGCAGACAAATGGAATCATAGAGGGTGAATATCCGATCTATAAGATATCGCTTCATCCGTATATGATAAGCGCGCCGAACAACGACAGTTCGTATCTTATAGTGCCTTCGGGCAGCGGCGGTGTCATATATACCAAAAATGGTACGCCCAAGGATTATGCCGAATACATATACGGCGATGACCCTGTTAAGATAAGTTGGGCAAAAACCGCCTTTGAAAAGCAGGTAAGATTGCCCGTATTCAGTGCGGTGAACGGTGAAAGCAGTATTATGGCGGTTGTTGAAAACGGTGCCGATGCCGCAATGATAGAAGCCCACGCATGTGACGGTGAAATCGGGTATTCGGGCGCATTTGTAAGCTTTATGCTTCGTGGCTTTGATATGACGAGTTTCACTGACAAGGCGGGTCAGGCAAAGCCTGTTAAAAAGTTTTCGGACGGAAAAATCAGCGCTAAATATCTGTCGGTAGGATATTATCCGATGGAGGATTACACCCCCGACTATACGGGTGTAGCGCAGATGTACCGTGATATTTTGGATGAAAGCGGCGCTCTTTCGGATGCTGCAGACAATGCGCCTAAGGTAGCGCTTGATGTCCTTGGCGGCGCCGAATCGGGCAAGCTGGCACTTGGATTCCCGTACCGTTCGCTTGATACGGCAACCACCGTAACAGAGGCTATGGAAATCGCAAGGGATGTTAATACAGCCGTCGACGGTTCATTGCTTATAAGACTTTCGGGCTTTGGCGATAGCGGACTTGATGCGGGAGAATTGGGCGGTGGCTTTAAAATGGAAAAGGCCTTCGGTACCAAAAAGCAGTTATTGTCATTCCAAGAATACTGTAAGAAAAAGGGTAACGTTTTAGCGTTCGATTTCGATTTAATGCGCTATTCGCAAAAGGGCGGCGGTTTTTCTACTACCGGGGATTCGGTAAAAACCCCCAACCTTATTACAAGGGTTTTCTATTCCTATGACGTGGCAACCAACGAAGAGAGCGGACCTAAGTATTTTCTGCTTTCTCCCACACGCTTTACGGATGCTTCAAAAAAACTTTCGGTGGCCATAGATAAAATGCAGCTTGACGCCGTATCGCTTAATACGATGGGCAATATGACCTATTCGGATTATACCTACGCCAAGCATCACAGCAAGGGCGGTAACGTTGATATCATAACCAAGGTGCTTAAAACCGCCAAAAAGGGTAAAACACAGCTTGTCACCGCCGATGCCAACGTGTACGCGGCAGTGCTTTCGGATTATGTGACCGATGTTCCTACCGAAAGCTCGCAGTACGACTGTATTGATATGGATATACCGCTTTACAGCATGGTGCTTCGCGGCAGCACCAATCTTTATTCATCTTCAATAAATGCCGCGAACAATCCCCGTATTGAATTCTTAAGGGCGATGGAAATCGGCGCGGGTCTCAGCTTCAGCGTATGCGCCGACATGCCGAGCGCGCTTAAAGCATCGGTACATTCCGATTTGTCGGCAAGCAGATATTCTTCGGTTAAGTCTGATATCGAAAAATACGCTAAAGAGGCCGATGAATTCCTCCAAACGCTAGGCAACAGCAGTATATCGGCGCACAGTAAGGATGGCGCGTTGTCACACACGGTGTTCTCGAACGGCGCTTGGGTTTACGTGAACTTTGGTGATACGCCTATAGTTACCCCTGAGGGTGAGATTTCTGCCCATTCCTTTATATACGGAAAGGAGGTAGCATAGCGATGAGTAAAAAAACTTCACGCGCGTTAGAGCGGCGCAAGGCAAAGTACGGCTTTATGTTTTGTTTGCCGTGGATTATAGGCTTTATAATGTTCTTCCTTATCCCGCTTGTTCAGTCAGTTACCTTCGCCTTTTCAAAGGTGGAAATAACCACGGATGGCTTTGCTACCAAATTTGCGGGACTTAGATATTTCAAATATATATTCCTCGAAGAAGCAAGCTATACCGATGAAATTATGGCGGCGCTCGGCAACTTTGCATATTCGGTGCCGTTTATCGTGGTATTCAGTCTTATAATCGCGCTCATTTTAAATCAAGAGTTTAAAGGCAGACTGATTTTTCGCTCGGTATTCTTCCTGCCGGTTATAATCTCTACGGGTGTTATTATGAATTTTATAATGGAGGATGCCCGCGCGGTAAATATGATGGACTCGACCGATACGGTAAGCGCTTTTATGAGCGGCTTTATCGATTTTGAAGAAGTGCTTTCGGGTATGGGCTTGCCCAAGGAAATAACCGAGTTGCTTCTTACCTATATTGATCAGATATTTAATCTTTTGTGGACCTGCGGTATACAGATATTACTGTTTATATCGGGATTACAAGCGGTTCCGCAACAGCTTTACGAGGTTAGCGAGGTTGAGGGTGCAACATCTTGGGAAGCCTTTTGGTACGTAACCTTCCCGATGCTTTCCAACACGCTTCTGCTGGTAATTGTTTTCACCGCAATAGATATACTTACCAGCACAAGTAACAATGTAATGCAAAACGCCTTCGATTTAATGCAAAAGCAGGTTTACGACGTAAGCAGCGCTATGCTTTGGGGCTATTTCATAGCGGTAGCTATGATAATCGGCGCGGTGTTCTGGTTGCTTAACCGCTTTATGCTAAGGAAATGGGAGTAGTGGTGTTATGAAAAAAATAAATACTAAAAATACCGCTACCGTAAAAAAGGTGTTTGTAAATATAATAAGGTATTTCTTCCTTATATCCTTAAGCTATATCGTGCTTTATCAGATAGCGTTTATGCTATCCCAGGCATTTAAGCCCGAGGATCAGCTTTATGACCCAAGCGTTGTTTGGTTACCCAAAAGCTTTACGCTTGATAACGTTAAGCTTGCGTGGGAAACGCTTGAGTACGTAAAAAGCTTTATAAACACACTTGTTATTCCCGTGGGTAGCGGACTTGTGCAGGTGCTTACCTGTTCGCTTTGCGCGTACGGTCTTGCGCGTTTCAAATTTCGTGGCAGCAAGCTTGTTTTCGCGCTTGTTCTCCTGACCATTCTGGTTCCGCCGCAAATGATAATCATACCCACGTATCTTAACTATTACCAACTTGATTTTCTTGGAATATTGGGGCTTTTAGGTCGCCTTTTCGGCACAGAGCTTCGCCCTAATATACTTGATACGCCGCTCACCTTCTACCTACCCGCTGTTTTGGGGGTGGGACTTCGTTCGGGACTGTTCATATTTATATACAGGCAGTTCTTCCAGAAGATGCCGCAGGAGCTTGAGGAGGCGGCATGGATAGACGGCGCAGGGCCTTTACGCACCTTTATGTCGGTAATAATACCTTCTTCGGGCGTGGTAATGCTGACCGTTACGATATTCTCGGTTATATGGCACTATAACGATTACTTTTTATCGGCTATGTACCTTACCGAAAACACAACCCTTGCCGTAGCGCTTGAGGGTATCGCAAGTCAATCGGGTACACAGGTACTTGACTTTGATTACGAGCGTTTGCTTAAAATGTCGGGCAGTCTGCTGTTTATAATCCCCGTGCTTGTGATGTATATGATTCTGCAAAAACGGTTTATACAAAATATCGACCGTGTAGGAATTGTCGGTTAATTTGTCAGATAATTGACATTTAATATAAAAAATAATCTTTAGGAGGAAAAATTATGAAAACACTAAAGCTTTGGCGTAGCGTTATCTGCATAATGTTAGTGCTTATGTTAGCACTTACCGCAACCGCTTGTAAGGGTGGCAGTGGTGATGACACATCCTACACCTACAGCGAGTATTGGATTGAAGAGGAGATAGAGGACGATAGCGCCGACGCCGATGCCGATACGGGCAGCAGTAAGGACAGTGCCACCACTACCACAAGCTCTACCGGTAAGGATAGCGGCACAACCTCTACACCGAAAAAGGACAGTCTTAAGAAAACGAATCTTAAGATGCTTTTATGGTATGAGATGCCCGAGCGTGAATCATCGGTTGTAGATGCCTTCACCAAAAAGACGGGCGCAAGGGTACAGGTTATAAAGACCAGCACGGCTAACTATCAGACAAAGCTTGCATCACTCGTATCTTCGGGCTCGGCACCTGACCTTGCGTGTATATTTGCGCAAAACTATCCCACACTTGTTATCCGCAACCTTTTTGATCCTATTAAGGATAGCGAATTTGATTTCGATTACAAGCTTTGGGATAAGAGCCTTATGGATCAGTACAAGTGGAACGGCAACTACTATGGCGTAATTGCAAAGGGCAGTATGTACGGCGATATGTGGTGCGTATACTACAACAAGACCTTGTTCCAGGAGCGCGGACAGAAAACTCCCTACGAAATCTGGAAGGCTGACCCGAACGCTTGGACATGGGATAAGCTTCGTGAGACCGCAAAGAATATGACCTACGGTACGGGCAGCAGTAAGACATACGGTCTTTCGTGTATGTATCCACAGGCATTTATGCTCTCAACCGGTAAGGACTTTGTAAACATTTCAAACGGCAAGATAACCAACACCGCTAACGATAATGATGTTAAAACGGCTTGGAAGTATATAAACGATATGCTTGACGTTGATAAGTCTATGGACCGCGCAAATTCGGCGGTAACCGACCTTATCAACCGCAAGGCAGCAATGCTTATCGAAGGTCAGTATCAGATGCAGTCCGAAAATACACTTGCCAAGGGTATGAAGGATGAATGGGGCGTAGTTCCTTTCCCCAAGTATAACAGTGCATCCAAGTACTATGTGCCCATCCGTCCGCCTATGTGGGGCGTTGGTAAGGGCTCTAAGAATTCCGCCGCAGCGGCAGAATTCCTTAAGTATTACCTTGACGTTGCTAACGAAGAAGCAAATATTTATGCCAACAAAGAATGTCGTGAAGTTCACGCTTGGATGTGGGAACAGGCAAAGGGCGTAAACTTTAACGAGGGCGTACTTAACTTCGGCGGCAACACCACAAGCCTTGTAGCAAACATTATGGGCGGCAGCGAAAATGTTGATTCGGTAATCGATTCCAATATGCAGGCAATCAATGCCGACATCGCCGCAGTAATGGGCGAAATCGGATAAAATGTTAAATGTTAAGTGTTAAGTTGCGGTGCGCCGTTGGCGCGTATATATATCGTGCGCTTTGCGCACACCTTAACTTTCCATTTAACACTCTAATATGTAAATTTTTTAACGAAAGGGGAAAGTTATGAAAAAGTGGTATAAAATTTTAGCCGTAGTTATGGCGGTTATCCTGACCGCAACAGTTGCCTATGCCGCAACGAAGTCGGATTGGATGAAACCCGCCGCTACAAAATCACTTTATCAGCAAGCAATCGATGACCACGGCTTTATCTACGGCATCAACTATCCCTGGGCGGCGCAGCAGGGCTGCTCTTTAAGCGATAACGAAGCACGAAACCTTACCAGTACGTTTGATAGTCAATCGGTTGAAACCGGCTTTTACAACGTAAAGAAAATTGGCTTTGATGCGGCAATACTTTGGGTGTTTATGCAAGCCGAGGGTATTGATTTTGATGAAAACGGTGACGTTGTGGGCGTTCAAGACAAGTTGCTTAAAAATCTTGAAACCACACTTAAGATTGCTAAGAAGCACGGTGTAGGTTTAAGCCTTACTATTATGCCGCACCTTGACTACAACCTTGAATCAGGTAACTATTCGGGAAGCAAGGAACGCTATGATAAGTATAGCCGTATGTTCACTGACCCTACCGTTCGCGAGCATTTCTTTGACAAAGCGGTTGTTCCCGTGCTTGAGCTTATAAACAAGTACCGTGATACCGTTTTTGCAATTTCTACCACCTGCGAACCCGAAGGTGATATATACGGTACGCCTAACGGTTATAAGCCATTTGGTACAACCATTGAAAATATGACCGAATTTATGAAGATAATGGTTAAGTACTCAAGAAAGTACGTTCCCGACATTCCCGTTTGGTCAACAAGCGGCTGGGACCATGCCGACAGTCTTCAGTATTTTAATCAAATCGATTTTGATTTCATCGGTCGCGATATATATGACAATAAGGGCGCTGTGCCAAGCGTTGAAAACGCAACCATTACCACACCCGTAATGTTGGGTGAGTTTGGTCCTGGCGGTGACCGTTCAAATTATGCAAACACATTATTCCA
>JAXJYT010000088.1:0-9377 GCA_036306845.1 Acutalibacteraceae bacterium
AAGCTTGGACTTGCCTTCCAGATTATAGATGATATTCTTGATGCAACCGGTGATGCTAAACTATTAGGAAAACCTGTTGGAAGCGATGAAAAAAATAATAAGGATACGATTGTTGTAAGACTCGGTCTTGAGCATTGCCGCTCACTTGCCGATAGGTATACTAATGAAGCTTTAGCTGCATTAGATGAATTTGACGGCGACAAGACTACAATTGTTGAGTTGACACAGTTTTTGCTTTTACGTAATTATTAAAGAGGAGTTTAAAACCTTGGAATATAAAATCTTAAGCGCTATAAATTCACCTCAGGATGTTAAAAAACTGAATAACGATGAGCTTTATGCGCTTTGTTCTGAGGTGCGTGACATTATCATATCCACCGTTTCTAAAAACGGCGGTCACTTAGCATCTAATCTTGGCGCGGTTGAGCTTACTCTGGCTTTACATCGCACTTTTTCTTCACCAAAGGACGCAATAATCTTTGATGTTGGTCATCAATCATATACACATAAACTTATAACGGGTAGGTTCAAGGATTTTCATACCATAAGATGTGAAAACGGTCTGTCGGGCTATATGCGACCGGATGAGAGTGAGCACGATTATTTTGTTACAGGACATAGCAGCAACTCTATTTCTGCAGCATACGGCATTTACCGTGCAAAGTGTCTTTCGGGACAGGGTGGTACTGCCGTTGCTGTAATAGGTGATGGCGCTATGACCGGTGGTATGGCTTATGAGGCGCTTAATAATATTGGCGGTAAGAAATGTAATTTCGTTATAGTTATTAACGATAACGAAATGTCTATATCCAAAAATGTCGGTTCGATGGCGGGTGCCTTCTCAAAGCTCAGAAATCGCCCGATTTATCATAATACCAAGGATGCAATAGGTAACTTTATTCTTAAAATTCCGTTTTGCGGTAAACGTATATATGAATTTTTATACCGTATCAAAGAAAAAATAAAACGCAGAGTATACAAGGGCAACGTATTTACAAGTCTTGGATTTAACTATTTAGGTCCGGTTGACGGTCATGATGTTGTTGCTATGGAAAATCTTTTTAAGATAGCACAGGGTTACCGTAAACCGTCGGTAGTACACGTGGTCACCGTAAAAGGTAAGGGCTATAATTACGCTGAAAGCAGACCGAACGATTATCACGGCGTATCACCGTTTGATGCAGATGAGGGAATTAAGGAAAATCGTATAAGCTTTTCTAAGGTTGCAGGTGATACACTTTGCAGACTTGCGCGTGAAAATAAAAAAATATGTGCCGTTACCGCCGCTATGGGAATCGGTACAGGGCTTGAAAATTTTTCGAAGCAGTTTAAAGACCGCTTTTTTGACGTTGGTATTGCCGAACAACACGCCGTAACCTTTTCAGCAGGTCTTGCACGCGGTGGAATGGTACCGTTTTTTGCAGTTTATTCAAGTTTTTTACAACGCGGCTATGATCAGGTGCTACACGATGCCGCTATTGCAAATCTACCGCTAAAGCTTCTTGTTGACCGCGCAGGCTTCGTTGGTGAGGATGGAGAAACTCATCAAGGACTTTTTGACGTTTCTTTTTTAAGCGCTATTCCTAATATAAAAATCTATTCTCCTTACTGCTATAAGGAGCTTGAAGCTTGTATTAGACAAACCGCCAACAATGATGAGCTTTGTGCAATCAGGTACCCACGTGGTAGCGAAAAAGCCAATTATAGTGGTCAGATAAGCGGTGAATATTCGATTATCGGTAATAGCGGAAAAAAAGCAATTATTACCTATGGCAGACTGTTTTCTGAAGCAGTCGATGCGGTAAAAGTGCTTAATGATACCGATATTATAAAGCTTAACCGGATATATCCGATAAGTGATGATTTAACTCAAAAAATCAAATCGTATAAAAGCATACACTTTTTTGAAGAGGGTTTAGAAGCCGGCGGCATCGGTGAGCATATTGCAAACCGACTTTTGACCGTACAGTATTGCGGTAAATATAAAGTGCATGCAGTAAACGGATTTGTGCCGGCAATGACAGTTAATAATACAATAAAAAAATATGGGCTTGACAGTACAGCAATGATTAAAGCTCTGCAAGAGGATAATGTATGACAGTTAAGGAAAGACTTGACATAGCACTTGTGTCCCGCGGACTTGCCGAAACACGTGAAAAAGCAAAGGCAATTATTATGGCGGGAATTGTGTATGTTAATAATCAGAAATCAGATAAGGCCGGTGCTACCGTAAAGACTGATGATATTATTGAAGTAAGGGGAGAAACCCTTAAATACGTGAGCCGTGGCGGATTAAAGCTTGAAAAAGCAGTAAAAAGCTTTAACATATTACTTGAAGATACAGTTTGTGCAGATATCGGCGCATCAACGGGCGGATTCACAGACTGTATGCTTCAAAACGGAGCAAAACGTGTATATTCTATAGACGTGGGATACGGTCAGTTGGCTTGGAAGTTGCGCTCGGATGATAGGGTAGTAAACCTTGAACGCACTAATTTCCGTTACGTCACGCGTGAGCAGGTGCCCGATGAGCTTGATTTTGCATCTGTTGATGTTTCCTTTATTTCACTTTCGCATATTTTGCCCGTAATGTACACCTTGCTTCGTGATGGTGGCAGAAGCGTTTGCCTTATAAAACCGCAGTTTGAAGCGGGTAAAGAAAATGTCGGCAAAAAGGGTGTTGTTCGCGATAAGAGCGTTCATATTGCCGTTATAGATAAGATTATTGACCTTGTAAACACAAATAATTTTACACTTTTAGGTCTTGATTTTTCACCGATAAAGGGACCTGAGGGTAATATAGAATATCTTTGCTACATACAAAAGGGCAGTGTAGAAAATAATAATTTTATTCCTGATGCCGTCGCAGTAGTCGATGCATCCTACGAAGCTTTAAAGGAGGGGAATGTATGACAGTTTCGGTAATACCGAATTTGGATAAACGTGGGTCCAGTGAGACGGTAGAAAGACTCGGTGCTTACTTTAAAAAGCAGGGAATTACCGCATATATTCCCGACAGTATTTGTTGTACCGATTATATTCAGGCAACCGAGGACGAGCTATTTAAAAAAGCGGATATTATAATCACTATCGGCGGTGACGGTACAATTATCCGATATGCAAAGCGCGCCGCAGAGTACGGAAAGCCAATACTTGGCATAAATGCCGGTAGAATGGGTTACCTTGCCGATATTGAGCAGAGTGAATATGATTTACTTTCAAAGCTTAAAACGCAGGAGTATACTATAGAAGAGCGTATGATGCTTCATGTAGCCGTTAAAGAGAACGGCAAGATTATCGGTGAATATGAGGTTCTTAACGATGCAGTAGTTACGAGCGGCTTTATTTCACGAATAATTGATATTCAGGCTTCGGTTGATGGCGATGCAATCGGCTACCGTGCGGACGGTCTTATTATTGCAACGCCCACAGGCTCTACAGCATACTCTATGTCGGCGGGAGGACCGATAATTGACCCGTCAATGAACTGTATGTGTGTAACCCCCATTTGTTCACACGCGCTTTCGGCAAAGCCGATACTTCTGAACAGTAATAAAACGGTACGAATTAAGGCATACTCTAAAAAGCGTACTGATATATATCTTTCACTCGATGGCAGAAAGGTTGCTAACATTAAGCCGTTTACTGAGGTTTATATAACGCAATCTACAAAAGCAGTAAAGCTTTTAAGACTTAATGACCGCTCTTTCTACAAAACGCTTTCTCTTAAATTTATTGATTTCAGGAGTAATGTAAATGAAAGGTAAAAGACAAGAAAAGATTCTTGAAATTATAAAAGAAAATATCATATTTACACAGGATGATTTGCAGAATATATTGAATTCTTTGGGATTTAAGGTTACACAGTCAACCGTTTCGCGCGATATAAAGGAATTACGTCTTGTAAAAGGACACGACCAGAACGGAAATTATCGCTATATTAGCAGTGATGCAAGAATTAACGAATATCAACCGCTAACACATTATCGTGATATTTTTTCACGGTCGGTTGTAAGTGTTGATAATGCGCTTAACGATATTGTTGTAAAATGCTATAACGGTATGGCATCAAGTGTTTGCGTTGCTATAGATGCAATGTATGGCAGCAGAATGCTCGGCTCAATAGCGGGCGATGATACAATTTTTATTGTGACTCGCAGTACTAATGATGCGATATCGCTCGCAGAAGAATTTAAGAAAATGATGTGATAGCTTATGCTTAAATCCTTACATATTGAAAATATCGCGGTAATAGAAAAAACCGATATTGATATCAGTCGCGGATTTAACGTGCTTACGGGTGAAACAGGTGCAGGTAAATCGATAATTATTGATTCTATCAATGCCGTTTTGGGTGAGCGTACCTCAAAAGAACTTATACGCTTCGGTTGCAATAAGGCTGAGGTTACGGCACTGTTTTGTGATATTTCCGACTCCTCACGAAAGATTTTAGAGGAAAACGGATATTCACCTGATGAGGACGGAAATCTGCTTATAATGCGTGTGCTTAACGCTATGGGTAACGGCTCTATCAAAATTAACGGTAAACCCGCAACGGCAGGTGTACTTAAAATAATAGGTAAATCACTTGTTAATATACACGGTCAACATGATAATCAAAGCCTTTTAGACCCCGATACACACTATATATATATTGACCGAATCGCCGAAAACGAAAAAGAGCTTAATTCATATTATGACGAATTTAAAAGACTTAACGCGATACGTCGTGAACTTAATTCGATTGAGACCGATGAGGGTGAAAAACGTCGCAAATTAGACCTTTTGGATTATCAGATTAACGAGCTTGAGTCTGCACAAATCCGTGTTGGTGAGCTTTTGGAAATAAAGGAAAAGCTTCAGATAGCCGAAAATTATGAAAAAACTGCATCTGCACTAACCGAAGCGGATTTTTGCATTTCGGGTGACGATGACAGTCTTGGTGCCGCGGCACTTTTAAGAAATGCTACGCGGTACGTTTCTTCTACACAAAACAGTATATTTGACAGTGCTAATCAAAAACTGTTGGAGGCTATTGCTTTGCTTGAAGATGCGGGTAGTGACATCAGACATTTCATAAATAGCACTGAGTACAGTGAAGCCGATTGCGAAAATCTACGCGCAAGGCTTGACACTCTTAATCGCCTTATGTTAAAATACGGCAACGGCGAACAAGAAATGCTTGAATTTTTAGATAAAGCACAAACCGAACGCGATAAAATTATGCTTTCTGATGAAAAGATCAAAGAATTATCGCGTGAGCTTGATTTGTCTACCGAACGCCTTATTGTGCTTGGTGATAAGCTCACTGCCTCAAGAAAAAATGCCGCTAAAAAATTTGCGAAGAATGTAACCGAGCAGCTTCAGCTTCTTGATATGCAAAACGCCACCTTTGACGTAAGCTTCCGTAAGGGCAGATATACAAAGGTCGGTTGTGATGAAATTGAATTTATTATTTGCACCAATGTTGGTGAGGATGCGAAGCCTTTACACAAAATAGCATCGGGCGGCGAACTGTCCCGCGTGATGTTAAGTCTAAAAAGTGTACTTGCCGATAAGGATGATGTTGACACACTTATTTTTGATGAAATCGATAGCGGTATAAGTGGAAGAGCTGCCGATAAGGTCGGCATTCAGCTTAAATCGGTATCGCGTTGCGGTCAAGTAATTTGTGTTACACACTTAGCGCAAATTGCGGCATACGCCGATAATCATTTGTTTATCAAGAAGCAGACACAAAATGAACGAACGTACACACACGTCGAGCCACTTTCGTATGACCAAAGAATTCACGAAATCGCACGTATTATGTCGGGTACGGATATAACCGAAAATTTATACAATTCCGCAAAGGAATTGCTTGATAGGAGTAGTAGTATATGAAAATTTATGAAGAGCTTGTAGCCCGCGGTCTTATTGCGCAGGTTACCGATGAAAAAGAAATTAAAGAAATGATTAACAACGGTAAAGCAATATTCTATATCGGCTTTGACCCAACTGCTGATAGCTTACACGTTGGTCATTTTATGGCGCTTTGCCTTATGAAGCGTCTACAGATGGCAGGTAATAAGCCCGTAGTTCTTATCGGTGGCGGTACTGCATATATAGGCGACCCTTCGGGCAGAACCGATATGCGTTCTATGATGACACCCGAAACAATTCAGCATAATTGCGATTGCTTTAAGCATCAGATGGAACGCTTTATTGAGTTTGGTGACGACAAGGCTATTATGGTTAATAATGCCGATTGGCTTTTAGGACTAAACTATATCGATATGCTTCGTGAGGTTGGTGCGCATTTTTCTGTTAATAATATGCTTCGTGCGCGTTGCTATGAGCAGCGTATGGAAAAGGGACTTTCTTTTCTTGAGTTTAACTATATGATAATGCAAAGCTATGACTTCTATCATTTGTTTAAGGAATACGGCTGCAATATGCAGTTCGGTGGTGATGACCAGTGGTCAAATATGCTTGGCGGTACCGAGCTTATCCGTAAAAAGCTTGGTGAAGATGCTCACGCTATGACAATTACACTTCTTCTCAATTCTGAAGGCAAGAAGATGGGTAAGACAGTCGGCGGTGCCGTATGGCTTGATCCCAACAAGACGTCACCTTACGATTTCTATCAGTATTGGCGTAATGTTGGCGATGCCGATGTTTTAAAGTGCATTCGTATGCTTACCTTCTTACCACTTGAGCAGATAGATGAAATGGATGCTTGGGAGGGCAGTCAGCTTAACACCGCTAAAGAAATTTTAGCATATGAACTTACAAAGCTTGTTCACGGTGAGGAAGAGGCCGTTCGCGCACAGGAAACTGCACGTGCAGTATTTGCGGGTGCAGGTTCGCACGAAAATATGCCTACTGTAACCCTTACTGCCGATGATTTTGTTGACGGTAAAATTGGTCTTTTATCCGTAATGGTAAAGGGCGGTATGGCATCATCTAACGGTGAAGCGCGCCGTCTTGTAACACAGGGTGGTGTATCGGTTGATGACAATAAGGCCACAAATCCCTCTTTAAGTTTCACACCCGATGATTTCTCTGACGGAATAATCGTTAAAAAGGGCAAAAAAGTTATTATAAAGTTTGTGGTAGAATAATGGGACTTTTTAAAAGAAAAAAGCGTAATGAGGATTTACTTCGTACGTTTGATGGGCGTGAGGTTAAATACGTAACCAAGCGTGTTGCGCATGATGACGGTACCGTTACCTACGATATAATCGGGAAAAGCGGCAGAATTGCCGTTATCGGTGAATATATACGTATTATTTGCGGTGAAATTGATGTATTTAACTGCAAGATAGATGATTCTAAATATTATCTTTTAATGAGTGGCGACGGCGTTACCGTTGAAGGTGAAAATACCGTGACGGACAAATACGATACCGTCACCGCATATTATAGCTACTATAGGAAATAAAGAAAGGCTTCAACCGATTTGGTTGAAGCCTTTAAATTTAGTCAATATTTAAAACATCGTTCATATCATATATTCCGGCAGACTTTCCGTAAATAAACTTCGCGGCTCTTAACGCGCCGTTTGCAAAGATTTCCTTTGACTGCGCACTGTGCGAAAGCGTTAAAACCTCATCATGACCGGCAAAGATTACGTCGTGCTCACCAACAATCGTACCGCCGCGAACCGAGTGTATACCGATTTCGCGTTGCGGTCTTTTTTGACGCTTTGAATGTCGGTCGAATTCATAAGTATAGGTATCGTCAAACTGTGAATTAACGGCATTTGCAAGCATTATTGCGGTACCCGAAGGCGCATCAAGTTTTTGATTGTGATGCTTTTCGATAATTTCAATATCAAATCCGCTGCCAAGTACACTTGCTGCTCTTTTGGCAAGACTGCAAAGCAAATTAACACCAAGCGACATATTAAAGGTAAAGAAAACGGGGATTTTTTCTGCCGCCGCTTTTATATCGGCAATTTGTCGCTCATTATATCCCGTAGTTGCGATTATAACGGGAACGTTATTATTGGTAGCATAATTTAAAAGGTCATCAAGCACCGATACGTTAGAAAAATCAATAATAACGTCAGGTGTAATATTAACATCATCAAAGCACTTGAAAACAGGGAAGGAGCAAAGCACTTCAGCGCGGTCTACACCAGCAATTATTTGCAAATCTTCATCATCCTGTGCACATGCCGTTACGGCTCTGCCCATTTTTCCGCAAGCGCCGCTTAAAAGTATTTTAATCATTTATTTTTTCACATCCAAAAATTATTAAAGCTTAAATCCGCATTCAACAAGCTTTTCACGAAGCTTTTGCTTTAAGCCGTCTGCCATAGGTACAAGCGGTAATCTGCAAGGACCGATACCCATTCCAAGCATATTCATAGCTTCCTTTACGGGAATCGGATTAACGTCATAGAAAAGTGCATTCATAAGACCGATATGCTTTAGATGCAGTTTAGCAGCTTCATCACACTTGCCATCAAGATAAAGAGCACATATATCGTGCATTATACGTGGCAGTATGTTAGATGCCACCGAAATAACGCCGATACCGCCAAGTGACATAATCGGAATGGTCTGGTCATCATTACCCGAATAAATATCAAGATCATCGCCGCAAAGATATTTGGTTTCGGCAACAGAGGATAAATCACCGTTTGCTTCCTTAACCGCAACAATACGTTCGTGTTTAGAAAGCTCCTTATAAGTTTCGGGCTTAATTGCAACACCTGTGCGAGAAGGAACGTTATACAGAATAATCGGCTTATCAACACGGTCTGCAATATAGTTATAATGAGATATAATGCCCGTTTGCGATGTTTTGTTATAATAGGGGGTAACCATAAGAAAAGCATCTGCGCCCGCATTTGCAGCGTCATTACAAAGCTCTACGGAATATACGGTATCATTACTGCCCGTTCCGGCAATAATCGGTACTCTGCCTGCCGCCGCTTTAACGGTTTCCTCAATAACCTTTACGTGCTCATCGTATCTAAGGGTAGATTTTTCACCTGTAGTACCACATACCACCAATGCATCAATTCCACCCTCAATTTGCTCATCAACAAGCTTGTGCAAACGTGGGAAATTAACACTGTAGTCATCGTTCATAGGAGTAACAATAGCGGTTGCAGCACCTGTAAATACTCTTTTTTTCATAAAACCGACCCCTTTACATTAATTTTTAAAATATGATCAGTCCATATAGCCCTTTGCGCAAAGAAGCTCTGCAAGAAGAACTGCACCGCCTGCGGCACCGCGAAGGGTGTTATGGGAAAGACAAACAAATTTATAATCGTATTGACTATCTTCACGAAGTCTGCCGACAGATACTGCCATACCGCCTTCAAGGTTGCGGTTAAGCTTGGTCTGGGGCATATTGTCTTCAACAAAGTAGTTAAGGAA
>JAXJYT010000089.1:0-1536 GCA_036306845.1 Acutalibacteraceae bacterium
ATTCAGAAGAATTGGTACAGGGCGAAACCTACACCTATAAGGGCTTTGATGACATTACCATTACCGCAGTATTTGAGGCGGCTCTTGGTAACGTAAATGAGGACGGCGCGATTGATGCGGCTGATATGGCGGCTCTTAGAGAGAGCATTTTAGGCTCTGCAGAGTACACCGCGCTCGGTGATATGAATGCAAACGCGGCAAATGATATCCGCGACCTCGTAGCGCTCTATAGAGCAATTAGCAATTAACGGGCGGATGTTCATATCCGCCCCTACAGAAAAACAATATTGTTTTGTTAATTGTGCATTATGCATTGACATTAAAATCCTACAGAAAGGATGGGGATTTATGAATTTTATTAAAAAGCACGGTATTTGGGTAAGATTTTTGAGCATTACCTTAGCTATTGCCGTTGTTGTAGTCGGCATACCGATGCTGAAAAATGCGACCACCGTTAAAGCCGACGGTGTAGCTCTGCCTAACCTTGTGCAGAACGGTAGCTTTGAGAACGGACTTAACAGCTGGGCGCAAAACTGGGCGGATTTTACCTCTGTTAAGGCATCTGATGAGGGTCTTACAGCACCCGACGGTGAAAAAATACTTAAAATCGCAAAACAGACACAGTGGGCATGGCGCGATCAGGTTGTTACGGTTGAGCCTAACACCGATTATGAATACAGCTTTTGGGTATACAGACCCGATTCGGCTTCGAATTCGGTTTATAAGCTTGGTGCGGGCGGTAACGATACGCTTTATAATCCCGGCGGTTCACAAACCTATCTTAACAACGAGGCGGTAGGTAAGTGGACAATGAAGCAGGTTCGCTTTAATTCGGGCACAAATACATCTGTTAAGCTTGCATTCTGCGCGTATGCAGGAACCGCTTATATTGATAACATAAGATTAGTACCTGTTGTAAACCATATTAACAACGGTAGCTTTGAAAACGGTGTAAATGGTTGGTCTATACATAAAGCAACCGACTTCACTTCGGTTAAGGCTTCTGATGAGGGACTTACTGCCATAGACGGCACAAACGTATTAAAGGGTTACACCGCGGCTACGGACTGGTCGTTTATCAATCAGACCGTTACCGTTAAACCTAACACAAAATATCGTTTTACGATTTCGTACAATATTTTAAATGGCGGCAGATTGTTCTATAAGGCGGGAACTACAAGCGCGGAAAACAAATATTTTGAACAGTCTACCATAACAACCGCAACTAACGGTTGGAAAACAGTAACAAAAACATTTACTACCGGTGCGTCAGATACAACATTTAAGTTTGCGATGCAGCTTCGCAAAGCGAATACGGCGGCAACGTATGTCGATAATATTGTATTGAACGAGATACTAACCGTTACCGCTACTGCGCAGGAGGGCGGCTCGGTTTCGGGACTTCCTGCAAGCGTTTATTCGGGCGATACGGTTAACCTTACCGCTACCGCAGATGAAGGCTATGAGTTTAATGGCTGGTATGCGGGCGATACAAAGGTATCGGACAGTGCGGCTTATAGCTTTATCGTATACAAG
>JAXJYT010000090.1:0-2457 GCA_036306845.1 Acutalibacteraceae bacterium
ATATGTATATGACGCTTTGCAGCGATAACACCCTCTTTAAGCTCAACCTCACCGCAAGGACCAACCAACTTACAAGCACCGCTGCCTGCAACGTCACCCGATTCACGAATGGGAGCTACAACACCGATTGTACGCGCATCGGTAAGAGAAAGCTCAACCTGATCGTCAGGTCTGCAGGGACCCAATATAGAAGCCTTTAAGCTACCCTTGGGACCTACAACGGTTACCTTTTCTTCACAAGCAAACTGACCGGGCTGTGATAAATCTTTTTTGTTTGTAAGTTCATGACCTGCACCGAAAAGTGTTTCAAGTGTTGCCTTGCAAACGTGCACGTGGCGTGCGGAAATTTCAACTAATACTTCTTTTGCCATTTTAAATTTCTCCTTTTTGTACTTACTGTTTATATTTTAACATATTTTAAAACTATTACAAGTGGTAATTTGACATTTTTTGTAAATTTATACCTTTTTTATTATCGGCATAATACCGCCCTGCTCGATATCAATAACCGCATAGCTACACTGTCCGCTTCTTGACCCGCTAATCGTACCCGGATTCACAAGATAAAGCCCGTCGGCATATTCTATATTGGATATATGTGTATGACCGTAAAGCGCAATTTTACAGTCCCTTGTACGTGCGGCATCTGAAAGCGTAGAAGTAGTGTACTTCACGTTATAGGTGTGACCGTGGGTAAAAAACACGCGTGTACCGTCAATATCCACCATCTCCGTAGCGGGAAATTCCGAAAAAAAGTCACAGTTTCCCGATACGATATGAAAAATTCTATCGGTATATTCGTATACAAAATCCTCTATATCAGATACAACGTCACCAAGAAAAAATACGTGTCGCGCCTCTTTTTCACGGCAAATGATTCTATCGACCAGGTCACCGCGCTTATGGGAATCGGAAATTACAAGTAATCGCATAAAAACCGCCTTTAAATGCATAGACTATATTACCTATTATACTACAAGATGGAGTGAATTTCAATGCAAGGAGAAAATATAAACAAGGCAGAGCTTATGAAAGCACTTAAAACTGCTATGGGCAACAAGGTAAAGCCCGATGCCGTAAATGCGGCGGCGAACGGAAATCTTGATTCACTTATAAACTCACTTGATAAGGATAGTCGTGAAAAATTAAACGAAGCCCTAAACGATAAAAGCCGTATGCAAGAAATCTTGAATTCTGATGCCGCACGTGCGCTTATGAATTCACTGTTTGGCGGTAAACGTAATGGATGATTTAAGCGCCCGCCTTGCCGAAATTTTAAACGACCCTAAGGCTATGAATGAAATACGCTCTATGGCAGAGGGTCTTTTTTCCGAAAAGCCACAGGAAAAAAGCGAAAAACCGCAAAACGAATTAGCGTCACTTCTGCCCAGTGGTCTTGATATGAATCAGATGGCAAATCTTATTAAAATAATGAATACAATAAAATCTCGGCAGGATAATACACGCGCGCAGCTGCTGCTTGCGCTCAAACCGCATTTAAGTGAGCCACGACGCGAAAAGGTAGATACCGCGGTTAAGCTTTTACAGTTAATCGAGGCGTTACCGCTTTTAAAGGAAAGCGGTTTACTTAATTTACTTTAAGCAAAGTATTCAAAGGGGGTATTTGATGAACGGAGATTCGCAAAATTTTTTCCTTGAGCAGCAACGCGCGGTAGAACGTATGCGTGAAAGCGCCGCCCGCTCACGTTACGCGCCACCGCAAAAATCCCCCGAAACTCAAAAAAATGACCGTAACACATCCAATGAAAAGCACACGCCAAAAAAGAACGGTGATACGCTTGACAGTATTCTGACACGGCTTGACATCCCCTTTTTGAACAACCTTAAAACTGACCGTGATACCGCCTTGATTTTGGGACTTGTTTTGCTACTTACCGCCGAAAAAAGTGATCGCCTTTTACTTTTGGCGTTAATGTATATATTACTTTAAAAATCAAGTTACAAATAGGTTACAATTTTCGCGGTTTTTCTTGCATTTTTTTGCTTTATGTCAACTTGGACAACCGTTTTAAGTTATCCAACTTATCCACCGTGATATCAACATTTTTATTAACATTTTGGCGGTTTTGGGGCATAAATCCGCTTGAGTTCGGTGGATAAGTCGGTGGAAATGTTGGATTATCGTTAATGCATAAATAAAACGAATAAAAAATTATGTAAATTAAAAGGAAAAATTTTTTTCATAAATTAAAACAAATTTTAACTAAAAAATTATCTGTTTTCGTTAAAAATATGCACAAAAAAATCGACTTTACAAGCAAAAAGTAAAGTCGATTTTTTATTAACTTAAAAACAGTTCTTTTTCAAGATTTTCTATATCACGATTGAATAAATAACCATTGATATTCACTGACTTGGCACCCATTATATTTGAAGCATTATCGTCTATAAAAATACTATCTTCCGGCAATATGCCGTAGGTGTCAAGAAGATGAT
>JAXJYT010000091.1:0-3025 GCA_036306845.1 Acutalibacteraceae bacterium
AAAATGCTTGAAACGGTTGAGGCATTTAAAAATACAATTGCCATCAACAATGAAGAAAATCTTAAAAATGCGGTTTTGCACATAATAAACGCTAAGCGGATTATGGTGTGCGGTATGTATTATTCAGGTCTTACCGCACAAACACTTTCACAGAGGCTTATTGAGCTTGGAATAGCAGCCACCAACAATAGCGATATGCTTATGTGCGCTGTATCGGCATCTATGATGGATAACAACGACCTTATTATTGCTATATCATCATCGGGACAAACAAGGGAAATCATTGATACCGTAGAGTTAGCAAAAAAGAACGGTGTTCCCGTCCTGATAATTACATCAAATAAATATTCAAAACTTGCCGCTATTGCCGACTGTATACTTATTACTGCTTCAAGCGGAATTACAAAGGTTGACAGAATAGATGAAATTGTTATGTCACAAGGACTTATAGTTGATACCCTTTGCACATACATCAGATGTCTGCTTGACGGCAATGACAGTAATAAATATGAAAAATTAGTTGAGGTTATGGGTATGCACAGTATAGAAGGTTAGGTGTTTTTATGAAATTGAGTAGTGCTGCAAAGCGTGCTGTTATGATAGGCAGTGTTTGCTCCTGCGCATATCTTGCGGTATATATTGCGCGAAATATTTTAGGTGCGGTCACTCCGCAGTTAATTGAAAAAAATATACTTACTACAGAAATTATCGGAAGTCTTTCATCTTTATATTTTATATGCTATGCTTTAGGTCAACTTATAAATGGGCGTATCGGTGATAAGATTAAAACAAAATATATGGTAAGTTTAGGACTGTTAATGGCGGGTATTTCCACTGTTCTGTTCTCACTAATTTATAAATCCACCGCCGCGTTATTTATTGTATACGGATTTACAGGTTATTTTCTCTCAATGATATACGGTCCTATGACCAAGCTTGTATCCGAAAACACCGAACCGCTCTATGCTACTCGCTGTAGTCTTGGATATACATTTGCTTCCTTTTTCGGCTCTCCGCTTGCGGGTTTCTTAGCCGCTCTTTTTGCCTGGAACGATACGTTCAAAATAAGCGGTCTTATTTTAGCAATTATGGCTATCATCAGCTTTTCTTTGTTTACGGTTTACGAAAAGAAGGGACTTATTCAATATAATAAATATTCTGCGCCCAAAGATAAAGGTAATGGAATTTCAGTACTGATAGAACGCGGAATCGTAAAGTTCACCGTTATTTCGATAGTAACCGGTGTTGTGAGAACAAGTGTTGTGTTCTGGTTACCTACATATATTTCTCAAAGGCTTGGGTTCTCTGCCGAAAACGCGGCTCTTATTTACACAATAGCAACACTTGCTATTTCTGCTACGCCGTTTATTGCCATATTTATTTATGAACGGCTTAATATGAATATGAACCTTACTATTCTGTTAAGCTTTTCAGCATCATCGGTTTTCTTCCTTATGGTTTATATAATGACCGACCCGCTTCCAAACGTTATATTCCTTGTGTTGTCTATTATGGCTTCAAACTGCGCGGCATCGATGCTTTGGAGCAGATACTGCCCAAGTCTTTACGACACCGGAATGGTTTCCACCGCCACAGGATTTTTAGATTTTGTGAGCTATATGGCGGCGGCAATTTCCTCGACTGTATTTGCAAATGCAGTTTCATCAATAGGTTGGAGCAACCTGATACTTATATGGATGGCTCTAATGCTTATTGGTGTTGCGATATCCGTTCCATATAAAAAACTATTCGGTAGATAATCTTGTTACACCGTCTGCAATTTCACTGAAAATGCGGGCGGTGCTTTTTTGTGCAGTACCATCTGACATAACTATAACAACATACCGCGGTTCCTCTGCGGGAAAGAATCCGCAAAACCAGCTATTAGTAATTTCGACACCCTTTTCATTGAATCTGCCCGTTTGTGCGGTAGCAGTTTTTCCCGCGGCAGTACATAATGTTGGTGCGGCATCAGTACCCGTGCCGTCGGTAACAACACTTACTAAACAATCGCGTAAAATACGTACAGTTTTTTCGGACATTATACGTGTTGGTGCAGAAGCTTGGTACGTTTCACCCTTGCCGTAATTAATAGTTTTTTCAATTAAAGATGGAGTTTTATAAGTACCGTCATTTGCAATGGCGCAATAAAGCTGTAGCATCGCTACGGGGCTTGCCGATAAATCACCCTGCCCTATGCTTAAATTAGCAAGAAAAGCATCGTTGGTAAGCTTTTTACGGGCGGTGATACTTCCGCTTGCAACCGACATATTCTGTGCAATTTCAATCTCACTTCCAAAGCCTGCGCTTGATGCCATCTTATAAAGCTTTTCGCCGCCTATCTTTATGGCAAAATTATAAAAATAACAGTTACACGAATTTGCAAGTGCCATTCTTAAATCCATAAGACCGTGGCCGTCACGCTTATGACAGTTAAACTCGCGGTCAATAATGTGCGTTTTGCCGACACAGTTAAAGCAAAAATCAGACATACCGCATTCAATAGCGGCAGCAGCAACGCACGGCTTAAATATTGAGCCTACGCTAAAAGCCATAATGCTACGGTTAATCAGTGGTGAATTTTCTGCATCAAGACTTTTTTCTACTGAGTTTATATCGTACTGAGGCATACTTACCATTGCCCGTATTTTACCGTTCTTTGCATCGGCTACCAATACAGCACCTGCAGTAAGTCCTACTGCCGCTTGCTCTGCCACCGACTGAATATCAATATCAAGCGTTGTAACTACACCACTGCTTATAGCTTTTGGACTACTGATAAAATACGGCTCTATACCGCTTAATACGTCTCCCTTACCACTGACCGTAAAATGCGCGCTTGTTCCCTTTTCATTATATAAAAGCTCATCATAATAATATTGAAGTCCCGAAACACCGTGACCGGCATTATCAGTATATCCTATGGCATGGCACAAGAATTTTCCGTCGAGTGTGTTTTTATAAATTTTTGTATATGCTATTCCGTCACACGCTATCTCACGCGGTACCTCGCACACTGTGGGTT
>JAXJYT010000092.1:0-5821 GCA_036306845.1 Acutalibacteraceae bacterium
ATATATAGTAATTCCGTACCTTCGTAAATTAAAGTTTGGTCAGACAATACTTGAAATAGGACCTAATTGGCATAAGGATAAGCAGGGTACCCCGACAATGGGTGGCGTTATGCTTGTTGCAGGTGTATTGCTTTCACTTGCGGTAGCATTTGGATATTCAATGCTCACAAAGGGTGGATTTTCTTCTGAACTAAAAGATAAATACCGTCTTACAGTTTTAATTGCCGGCGTGATTATGGCGCTATGTATGTGCGCTATCGGCTTCTTTGATGATTATATAAAGGTTGTAAAGAAAAGAAATTTAGGTCTTACAGCAAAACAAAAAACATTTTTACAGTTGCTTGTAGCGGCACTTTATCTTGTAACGTTAGCACTTGCGGGTATGCGTAGCACGTATATTCCGTTTATAGGTGAAATAGATATCGTTCACGGCGTGGGACTTCTTTTCTGGCCCATCGCATTAATGTTTATTTATGGCTTTACAAATGCAGTGAATCTTACCGACGGTCTTGACGGTCTTGCTTCTTCCGTAACCCTTGTCGTAGCTTGCGCGTTTATGCTTGTAAGCAGTTTTATGGGTATAAGCACGGTAAATATATTATCGTCTGCATTGGCAGGTTGCTGCGCAGGTTTTATTATCTGGAACGCCAAGCCTGCAAGGGTGTTTATGGGAGATACCGGCTCGATGTTCTTAGGTGGTATGGTTGTAGCCTTGGCATTTGGAACAGAACGCCCCGTATTACTGATTTTAATGGGTTGTATGTATTTCATTGAAGCACTTTCGGTAATGCTTCAGGTAGCTTATTATAAGAAAACCAAGAAACGTCTTTTCAAGATGGCGCCTTTGCATCATCACTTTGAAATGTGCGGTCTTACCGAACAAAAAATAGTTTTACTTTTTTCGGCAATAACATTTATAGGTTGCTTTATAGCGCTTTTATCAGTAATGTTCAGTTGGTAATTACACTAAAAAAGGAGGAAGGATATTATGGCAACTAACGGTGCGCGCCGTAAACGCGGCGGCTTTATACAAAACGGTAAGCTTGATATTACCTTCCTTTCGTTTGTTCTTGTACTCGTTACTATAGGCCTTGTGATGCTTTTTTCGGCAAGCTATGCCTATTCGTATGAATACTACGGCAACAGTATGCGATTTATAACAAGACAGGCGTTGTTTGCGGTTGTCGGTATAATAGCAATGTTTGCCTTCTCTAAAATAGACTATCATTTCTGGCGTAAAACAAGTTGGCTTATATTCGGCGTAACGTTATTAATGCTTTTTGTGCTTTTGATTTTGCCTCCAATGGTAAAAGGAATGGACGTTAAGCGTTGGATAGTTATAGGACCGATAAATTTCCAACCCTCTGAAATTGCAAAGTTTGCAATAATTGTTATTTTTTCTACACTAATTTCGGCAAATTACAAGCAAATGACCAACTTTAAGTTTGTGATTGTTTTGTTGGCAATATTGGGTGTAACCTGCGGCCTTGTTGTTGCCGAGCCTCATCTTTCAGCAACCGTTCTGATTTTTTCAATCGGCGTTGTGCTTATGATTATAGGCGGTATAAAGAAGGTTTTGATTATATTGGGCGGTGTCGGCGGCGCAGGACTTCTTGCCGTTGCTATTAAGTTTATTGGTTACGGCTCTGACCGTATTAAATATTGGCTTGACCCATGGCTTGCGCCAAAAGCAGAGGGCTTTCAGACGATACAGTCACTTTTAGCTATAGGCTCGGGCGGTATTTTGGGGCGCGGAATCGGTCAGTCAAGACAAAAATATCTTTGGGTGCCCGAACCGCATAACGATTTTATATTTTCAATAGTATGCGAAGAATTAGGCCTTATCGGTGCAATGCTCATTATTCTTATGTTTGCACTTCTTGTATGGCGCGGCTTTACCGTTGCTATGCGCGCGCCCGATAAGTTCGGTTCACTCTTGGCTATCGGTCTTACATTTCAGGTAGGACTTCAGGCAATGCTAAATATTTGGGTTGTAACCAATACGATTCCCAATACGGGTATAAGTCTTCCGTTCTTCAGCTACGGCGGAACATCACTGCTTATATTACTTGCCGAAATGGGAATTGTTTTATCGGTTTCACGCGCTTCAAACCTTGAAAAATAACCTAAAGGGAAAGAGGTACTTTATATGCATATTCTTTTTGCAGGTGGCGGTACGGCAGGTCATATAAATCCTGCGCTTGCTATTGCCGGATATATCAGAGAAAAGCATCCCGATGCACACATAAGCTATATAGGAACCCCCGATAAGCTTGAAGCTAAGCTTGTTCCCGAAAAGGGATATAATTTCCGTACGATTGTTGTTGCGGGTTTTCAACGTAAGCTTACACTTAAAAATGTTGCACGCAATGCTTCGGCGATAAGAAAAATGTTTACTTCTTCTATAGAGGCTAAAAAGATTTTAAAGGAGCTTCAACCCGACGTTGTTATAGGAACGGGCGGATACGTAAGCGGTCCCGTGCTTCGTGAGGCGGCGCGGTTGGGCATTAAAACTGCTATACACGAGCAAAATGCCTTTCCCGGCGTAACAACCAAAATGCTTGCTTCTAAGGTTAACGAGGTTATGCTTGCAATGCCCGAAGCACAGAAATATATGAAGTTGAATAAAAAGCCTACTGTTACTGGTAATCCGATAAGGCAGGAGCTATTAAGTATCACAAGGGAAGAAGCAAGGAAAAAACTCGGCATTGATGATAGTCCGCTTATTTTATCCTTCGGAGGTTCTCTTGGCGCAAGACGCGTAAACGAGGCTGTAACAGGTCTTATTAAGTGGCATAACGGTACAGATAAGTTTTATCATATTCACGGTACGGGCAAGGTAGGATACGCTACAATGCTTGAAAATCTTTCGGATATAACACTTTCTTCTAAAGTGGATGTTCGTGAATATATAAACGATATGGACGTATGTATGGCGGCGGCAGACCTGATTATTTGCCGTGCGGGAGCCATTACGCTCAGTGAACTTCAGGCGTGCGGCAAGCCCGCGATACTTATTCCGTCACCCTATGTTGCAGAAAATCATCAGTATCATAATGCTAAAACGCTTGAAAATATCGGCGCAGCAAGGATAATTGAAGAAAAGGATTTAACGTCAGAAAAATTAATCGAGGTTGTAAGCGGTCTCATTGAGAATCAACCGAAGCTTAATGAAATGTCGGAAAAAGCATCAAAAAATGCAATTATAGATGCAAACGAGCGCATTTATAACGTAATTATGAAGCTTTACACTAATGCGTGATTAGCAAAAGAATAATTTCCACATAGTATGAAATGGAATTTCATTTTGTTGTGGAGGTTATTTTATGCCAAGGCTTGTTATAAACGGTGGTAAAAAGCTACGGGGAAACGTAAGCATTCACGGAGCTAAAAACAGTGTGCTACCCGTACTTGCGGCAACGTTGCTTTGTGAAGGCGAAAGCTATATACATAATTGCCCAAGATTATCCGACGTTGATACGTCACTTAAAATTCTGGAGCATTTAGGCTTTTCGTGTAAGCGTGATAACGATACGGTTTGTGTGAAGCCGAATAATTTGGGCGCATTTGATATTCCCGATTCGCTTATGCGTGAAATGCGGTCATCGGTTGTGTTTCTTGGCGCGATACTCGGCAGACTCGGTAGAGCGCAAATTACAAGTCCGGGCGGTTGCGAATTAGGACCGCGACCTATTGATTTGCACATTTCTTCACTTGAACGTCTTGGTGCCGTAGTAAGTGAGGAATCAGGGCTTCTTATATTTTCGGCACCAAACGGCTTGTGTGGCGCCGAAATATCACTTTCGTTTCCAAGTGTTGGCGCTACAGAGAATATAATTCTTGCGGCGACTACAGCGAGAGGTACTACGGTAATTCATAACGCCGCGCGTGAGCCGGAAATCAGCGACCTTGCCGATTTTCTTAACAGTGCAGGAGCAAGAATATACGGATGCGGCTCCGATACTGTCGTAATTCACGGTGTTAAGCATCTGAAGAACGCAGAACATACGATTATTCCTGATAGAATAGTGGCGGCAACCTATATGGCGGCGGCAGCTATTACGGGTAGTGATATTACACTTACAAACATTATGCCGTCGCATTTGGTGGCAGTATGTGATATCTTTCACGGTGCGGGTTGTAAAATAGAGCCTATACGTAAAGGGCTTTGTATATATTCACCCGAAAAGCTTCGCAGAGTGCCTACAATAAGGACGCTTGTTTATCCGGGATTCCCGACCGATGCAGGTCCGCTTATTGCGGCAATGCTATCGGTGGCGCAGGGCACTTCAATTTTCGTAGAAAATATTTTTCAGAATAGATTTAGATACGCGGATGAGCTTTCGCGTTTTGGTGCTAAAATTAAAACCGAAGGCAGAGTTGCCATAATTGAGGGTGTGAATACTCTTTCTGCTGCTAATGCGCAATGTACCGACCTTCGAGGCGGCGCGGCACTTGCCATTGCAGCGTTAAGAGCAGAAGGGCAGTCAAGAATAGATGAAATTTGTCATATAAAACGCGGCTACGAGGACTTTTGTGAGAGACTGAGACTTTTAGGTGCAGAGATATATGAGGAATAGGAGGTAAAAATGGCAGAAGTTAATGCTGACGTAAAAAAAAGAAGAGCCGAACGGCGTAAAAAAATTGTAAAACGCCGTCTTACCATAGCATTTATATTTTTAATGGTTGTAACCGTTATTGTACTTGCCATTATGTGCCTTACGGTATTTTTCCCCGTACTTAACGTACGTGCATCGGGAAGTAAAATATATACCTCTACACAAATAGTAAAGGCAAGCGGTATAAATGAGGAAACAAATTTATTTACGGTGTCAGAAAAGGGAATTGAAGAAGTAATTAAAAAGAAATTACCGTACGTTGATACCGTTACACTTAAACGTGAATTACCCGATACAATAAGTCTTGAAATTTCTGATGCAAAGGAATATGCCGCTGTTGGTCAGGAAGGCTTGTACTTTGTTATAAGTGAAAGCGGTTTCGTGCTTAACAGTTATGAAGAAATACCGCAAAATACGTTTCTTTTAAATGCGGGGAATGCCATCTGTAAGGTTGGTGCGCAAATTGATTTCAAAGATTCACAAAAATCAGATTTGGCATATAAAATAGCCGCGGCACTGCAAAAATCAAAAATTAAAATTAATTCTATTGACGTAACAAGCTCTGTAAATATTACCATACGCGTATGCGATAGATTTGATGTAAAACTCGGTACCGAGGAAAACCTTGAAAAAAAGATATTGCATCTTGGCGGTATGATAAAAAGCATAGGGGACAGAGGCGGTCAGATTAACCTTTCTATGTGGTCTGAAAGTCATAGCGAAGGTTCTTTTGTGCCCGAAAAATAAAAAATAAAAAATAATTACAAAATTGTAATAAAAACTATTGAAATTTTAAAAGTACTGTGTTAATATTAGAATATCTAATTATGCATAGGTATAAGATTATATATAAAGACGGAGGAATTTTAAATGCCATTTGAAGTTGCAGACGAGATGGAAAATGTAGTTCAGATTAAGGTCGTAGGTGTAGGCGGCGGCGGCGGTAACGCCATCAACCGTATGGTTGCTGCAGGTGTTCGCGGTGTTGAATTCATTGCGGTAAATACCGATAAGGCAGCTTTGTTCCTTTCTAAAGCTGACCAGAAAATCCAGATTGGTGAAAAATCATCTAACGGTATGGGTGCAGGCGGTAACCCCGAAAACGGTCGCACTGCCGCAGAAGAATCCCGTGATGAGATTGCTGCTGCTATCCGTAGCGCAGATATGATATTTATTACCGCAGGTATGGGCGGCGGTACAGG
>JAXJYT010000093.1:0-3482 GCA_036306845.1 Acutalibacteraceae bacterium
GTTTCTTACTGCAATTACTTTATCCAATTTCATTTCAATTTACCTCCCTTAATAATGGAATAGGTTAGGCGAAACAATTCTGTTTCGCCTAACCTATTCCATTATTTGCTCAAATATTCATCTATAGCTTTAGCTGCGGTTTTTCCCGCGCCCATTGCGGAAATAACGGTTGCCGCACCCGTAACGGCATCACCGCCCGCATAAACGGCATTTCTTGATGTAAGACCGTCCTCGTTTACGACAATACCGCCCCAACGGTTAACCTCAAGTCCGTCGGTTGTAGATTTAATAAGCGGATTCGGCGACGTACCAATGGACATTATTACGGTATCCACGTCAATCGTAAACTCACTGCCCTCTATAACAACGGGTCGGCGTCTGCCACGCTCATCGGGTTCGCCAAGCTCCATTTTAACGCAGGTCATACCCGACACAAATCCGTTTTTGGAGTCCTTTATATCATCGGGGTTATTGTAGCCTAAAATTTCGGTAGGATTGCAAAGAAGCTTAAACTCGATACCCTCCTCCTCGGCGTGCTCAACCTCCTCGCGCCTTGCGGGAAGCTCATCCATAGAACGACGGTATACGATATAAACCTTATCTGCGCCAAGTCGCAAAGCCGTTCTTGCGGCATCCATAGCAACGTTTCCACCGCCGACAACGGCAACCCTTCCGCCCTTCATAATGGGCGTATTAGGATTATCAAGATATGATTTCATCAGATTGCTTCGGGTTAAAAATTCGTTTGCAGAATAAACGCCGTTAAGAGCTTCACCGGGTATTCCCATAAAGTTAGGAAGGCCTGCGCCCGAACCGATAAATACCGCCTTGAATCCCATGGCAAAAAGCTCGTCAACGGTAAGTGTTTTACCAATAACCACGTTTGTTTCTATTTTAACGCCAAGCTTTTCTAATGTATCAACCTCTTTTGCTACAATAGCCTTCGGCAGTCTGAATTCTGGAATTCCGTAAACCAACACGCCGCCCGCAGTATGAAGCGCCTCAAAAACGGTTACCTCATAGCCCTTTTTGGCAAGGTCGCCCGCACAGGTAAGCCCCGATGGGCCTGAGCCTACAACCGCAACCCTATGACCGTTGCTTTCGGGACGTTCGGGCTCTTCGGTACAAAAGGTATTATGCCAGTCGGCAACAAATCTTTCAAGTCTGCCGATACCCACCGACTCACCCTTTATACCGCGAACACACTTGGATTCGCACTGTGTCTCCTGCGGACAAACTCTGCCACAAACGGCAGGAAGGGATGATGATTTGCTTATTACCTGATATGCACCCTCAAAATCTCCCTCTTTTATTTTGTTTATAAACTGTGGAATATGTATTTTTACGGGACAACCCGATACACAGGGCATATTTTTGCAGTCAAGACAACGCATTGCCTCACTGATAGCCGTTTCCTCACTGTAGCCTAATGCAACCTCATCAAAATTATGTGCGCGCAAAAGGGCGTCTTGTGTAGGCATCTCGTTCCGCTTAAGCGACATATTTGCTTTAGCCATTCAGCGCACCTCCCCTTTAAAAAGATTGCAGGTGTCTTCGTACGCGTGGCGTTCAAAGTCCTTATACATCCTGCCCCTCGACATAGCCTCATCAAAATCTATTTCATAACCGTTGAAATCGGGACCGTCAACACAGGCAAACTTAGTAACCTTTTTGCCATCTACGTTTAACGTCAGTCGGCAACCGCCGCACATACCCGTTCCGTCTATCATAATCGGATTCATTGATGCGGTTACGGGTGTACCGAATGGTCTTGCCGTTTCAACAACGTATTTCATCATAACAAGAGGGCCAATGGTAATTATCATATCAAAGCGTTCGCCTTTTTCAAGCATTTCCTTAAGTGGCACCGTAACGTTGCCTTTTTCTCCGTAGGATCCGTCATCGGTCATAATACGCAATGTATCAGAGCACGCCTTAAACTCATCCTCAAGAATAAGCAGATCACGGCTTCTGAAGCCGATAATGCTTGTAACATCGGCACCCGCCGCGTGAAGCGCTTCGGCAATAGGCATAGCAATGGCGCAACCTACACCGCCGCCTACGATACAAACCTTTTTAAGCCCGTCAAGATGGGTTGCCACACCGAGCGGACCGACAAAGTCTTCAATATACTCTCCCGCTTCCTTGTGCGCAAGCTTTTCTGTTGTGGCACCCACAATCTGATATATTATTTTTACAGTCCCGTTTTCGCGGTCTGTGCCTGCCACGGTAAGCGGAATACGCTCACCCTCGGCATCAACGCGAAGGATAATAAACTGACCGGGGCGCGCTTTATTTGCTACCAACGGCGCTTCTATCTGAAGCTGAACAACCGTTGGATTTAATACTTTTTTGTCAACAATCTTATACATTTTATCTCTCCATAGCACGTTTTGGAATATATTATAAATTTTTTCTTTTTGACTCACAAAGCTCGGCAATAAACTGTCGGTCAAGCCTTGATAGCTTATAGCCGTTTTTGTAAATCAGAACGTCCTTGTATACCTTTTTGTTGTCGGCACACCTTTTCTGCACCAGATTGTATCGGTCAAGCAACTCCTTCGATGCAGGTGACACCCACATAAACGTTTCGGGATTTGTGGATAACAAATCAAACTGACTTGCACGTTCAAAAATAAATATTCTGCGGTCAATATTATCAGGTAATTCTTCCTTTACAACCTTTGAAAGCGGCATAGAAGGAACATAAGGGTCGGCGTGAGCAATTTCAATATAATCCTTTAAATCGTCAAACAATATATTTTCTTTTGCCGCCAAGGGATTATCGGCGCTCATCATAAGCACGTAGGTGAATTCGGTTACAAGCTCATAATGAAAGTCCTTTTCTTCAAGCATTGCCTTAAAATAACTGTCATAGTTTTCGGCATAACGGATAATACCAAGCTTATAATCACGCTCTACCATGTTATGAATTGTGCGTTGTGAATTTGTTTCCTTGTAAAAAATCTCAATAGGTTCTTTAGAAAAGGTTTTAGAAAAATTGGCAAAGGCTTCGGAAATATAACAGGCACGCGGTACTGAAACTGAAAATCTTTGCTTTTGGGGAGTGCCGGTCTTATAAAAACTTTCAACTGCATCAATCTGACTTAAAATTTCTTTTGCGTAGTTTATAAATTCTTCACCGTCGTGGGTCAACTTCATACCGTTTTGCGTGCGGTCAAAAATAGTAATGCCAAGGTCGGTTTCCAATTCTTTTATGGAGCGACTGATGTTAGGCGCCGCAATCAGCAATACCTCAGACGCTTTAGAAAGCGACCCTGCCCTTGCAACCGCAAGAGCATGCTTCATATGTAACAGGTTCATCCTATCCCACCTTTTGCATTATAATGGAATAGGTTAGGCGAAACAATTCTGTTTCGCCACAAAATCTTTGATTTTGCGACAAATTTTTACTAAAAATTTGTCCTATCCCATTGCAATGAATGTTGTGCAAAATTAAATATTAGAATTTAATTTTGCCA
>JAXJYT010000094.1:0-4536 GCA_036306845.1 Acutalibacteraceae bacterium
ACATCGTTCTTTTCCGCTTTAATGTATAAATAATTTTTTATCACCAAGAATATACTTGGTGATGGCTTTGAAAAAAAGAATTGCAAATCTTACCGTTTTTTCAATCGGTGCTTTCGGCTACGGACTTATTGAGGTGTTGTGGCGCGGATACACGCATTGGTCAATGCTTACGGCGGGCGGTCTTTCGCTTTTAGGACTTTGCCGTATAGAACGCGGAATGAAAACTAATCTTCTTAAAAAAGCGTTCGCGGGATGCGCTCTTATTACGGGCATTGAGCTTATTTTCGGCATAATTTTTAATATCATTTTAAAAAAGCGCGTGTGGAGTTACAAGGAAATACCCCTTAATTTAGGTGGTCAGATTTGCGCACGATACAGTTTTTTCTGGTTAATTTTAAGCATAATTCTAATGCCGCTCGCAAGTGGATTAAACCACAAAATGCAGAGTGACTGATAGGAGGGTTACTGTGAGCTTTTTACACAGAGCCTGGGCGGAAATTGATACGTCTGCCCTTTTACATAATTTTAATATTATAAAGTCCAACTCAACCGGCGCCAAAATTATGGCGGTTGTAAAGGCGGATGCCTACGGACATTCGGTGCGTGACATAGCGCCCGTTTTAGATGCTGCGGGCGCCGATAGCTTTGCCGTTTCTAATATTGAGGAGGCTATAGAGCTTCGAAGTGT
The DNA here is from genome assembly GCA_036306845.1 of Acutalibacteraceae bacterium. Taxonomy (GTDB): domain Bacteria; phylum Bacillota; class Clostridia; order Oscillospirales; family Acutalibacteraceae; genus UBA737. The sequence continues at coordinate 689 of JAXJYT010000094.1, forward strand.
CGGTATAGATAAGCCCATTCTGGTGCTCGGTTACACGCCCTGCGATATGGCCAATACCCTTGCAAAATATGATATTTCACAATGCGTGTATTCCCTTGAGTACGCGCGTGCATTATCTGAAAACGCGGTGGCAAACGGTGTCCGTATTAAAGTCCATATAAAGCTTGATACGGGTATGGGCAGATTAGGATTTGACTGCCGAAGTGATGAGCTTTTGGAAATTGATGACGCTCTTCTTTCTGCGGGGTTTGATAACTTTATACTTGAGGGTATCTTTACCCACTTTGCCGAAAGCGACCGCAAGGCACCATCCCCTGCCGACTTCACAAACGAACAATTTTTCCGTTTCAAAGCAGCCATTAAAGCTTTTGAAGATAAAGGCTTTAAGCCGCAGTTTTGTCACTGCAGTAATTCCGGCGCATTTTGTCAGGATAATGATAAACAGCTTGATATGTGTCGCGCAGGTATTATTCTGTACGGCCTTACACCGTCTGCCGATATGGACTTAAAGCTTGATTTTAAGCCCGTTATGACCTTTAAATCGGTGGTTTCTTTTGTTAAGGAAATAAATGCGGGTACTTGCGTTAGCTATGGAAGAACCTTTAAAGCGCCCCATAATATGCGCATTGCAACCGTATCGGCAGGCTATGCCGACGGCTATCCGCGCACACTTTCAAACAAAGGTTTTGTGCTTATCGGCGGCAAGCGCGCCAATATCGTGGGTCGTGTATGTATGGACCAATTATGTGTCGACGTTACCGATATGGACGGCGTTAAAATGGGCGACGAGGTAACGCTTTTCGGAAGTGACCTTCCCGTAGAGGCGCTCGCTTCGTTGGCGGGCACCATAAACTACGAAATGGTGTGCGGCATTTCGCCGCGTGTGCCCCGCATAATAATGGAATAGGTTATTCGGAACGCTTAAAGCGTTTCGAATAACTACAATCATTATAATAAAATAAGATAATAACTATGGGACAATCGAATAGTCGGTTGTCCCATTTTTAGTAGGTGAAGCTATGAAAAAATATATACTTACGCTTGATGAAGGTACAACGAGCGCCCGAGCTATTATTTTTGACCAAAGCGGAAGCATTGTATCGCTTTCGCAACACGAATTTACACAAATTTATCCGCAACCGGGCTTTGTTGAGCATGACCCGATTGAGATACTGTCCGCTCAGCTTTCTGCGGTTACTGAAAGTATTGTAAAGGCGGGAATTTCTGCTACGGATATTACGGCAGTCGGCATTACCAATCAAAGAGAAACCACGGTTGTTTGGGATAAGTATACCGGTGAGCCGATATATAACGCTATCGTATGGCAATGCAGACGCACCGCCGATATTTGTGAGGATTTAAAAAGTCGCGGCTTAGAGGATTACGTATCACGCACCTGCGGACTTAAAATTGATGCTTACTTTAGCGGTACAAAAATAAAGTGGATTTTGGATAATGTAGAAGGCGCGCGGCAAAAGGCAAACGAAGGCAGGTTATGCTTTGGAACCGTTGATACTTGGCTTATGTGGAAAATGTCGGGCGGTAAGATTTTTGCTACCGACAGCACCAACGCTTCACGTACGATGCTTTTTGATATACATAATATGTGTTGGGATGAAAGAATGCTTCGCGAGCTTGATATACCGCGTAGTATGTTGCCGCACGTTAAATGTAGCGGCAGTAATTTCGGTGATATAGAAGTTATGGGTGTACCGCTTTCCGTCTGCGGTGTTGCAGGTGATCAGCAAGCCGCCCTTTTCGGTCAGAAATGCTTTAACACGGGTGATGTTAAAAACACCTACGGTACGGGTTGTTTTTTGCTTATGAACACGGGCAACACCGCAGTTGAAAGCAAAAACGGACTTGTAACCACCGTTGCGGCAACCTTGGATGGTGAAGCGCCGCAATATGCGCTTGAGGGCAGTGTCTTTATTGGCGGTGCCGTAATTCAGTGGCTTCGTGATGAGCTTAAATTTATAGAAAATGCCGCTCAAAGTGAAGAATTAGCGTTATCAGTAAATGATAGCGCGGGTGTTTACATCGTACCCGCCTTTGCAGGTCTTGGCGCGCCGTACTGGGATATGTATGCGCGCGGTACCATTTGCGGTCTTACCCGCGGTGCTAACCGCAACCATATCGTACGCGCCGCGCTTGAATCGATAGCATATCAGAGCGAGGCTCTTCTTTCGGCTATGAAGCGTGATGCCAACGTAGAAATAAGTTCACTAAAATCCGATGGCGGAGCGGCGGCAAATAGGTTTTTGATGCAATTCCAAGCTGATATTTCTAACACCACAGTTATAAGACCGCTTAATGCCGAAGCAACGGCGCTTGGTGTATTTTTACTTGCCGCAATCAACTGCGGTATACTACGTGACCGCAAAGACGCTTTGGAGATTAACTGCGACTCGTTAAGTTTTAGCCCGAATATTTCTAATGTTGAGAGAGAAAAGCTAATAAACGGTTGGCACCGTGCAATTAAAAGCACAACAGCTTTTTGTGAGGAGTGATAGTTATGGGTTTTACAAAAAAGGAAATACTTGTTCCCTCTTCTGACGGTATGCATACGCTAAAGGGTGTCGCGTATATTCCGCAGTGTGAAGTTAAGGGCATTTTCCACCTTGTGCACGGTATGCGCGAATATATCGACAGATACGAGCATTTTTTACCCTTCTTCGCCGAAAACGGATATATTTGTGTTGGCTACGACCATTTGGGTCACGGCAACACCGCAAACGAGGGCGAGCTTGGCTTTATAGCCGAAAAGAACGGTCACAAACTTCTTGTTGAGGATGTTTTTCGATTCTCCGAGCATATTAAATCCGAATTTCCAAACCTTCCCTATATTCTTATGGGGCACAGTATGGGATCGTTCATCGTTCGACTTGCAGTAGCACAACATAGGGATATTGCCGATAAGCTTATTATCTGCGGTACGGCGGGCAGTAATCCCGTCGCGTCAATTGGTATTGCACTTGCTCGACTTTTAACAAAAATCAAAGGTGCTCGCGGATATTCGCCGCTTATCGAAAATATGGCTTTCGGCAGTTACAACAAGTATTTTGACGGTGACACGGACTACGAATGGCTTACTAAAGAAAAAGAGGTTATAGAAAAATATCAGGCGGATAAATTCTGCAATTATCACTTTACTGTTTCGGCGCTTGCCGACCTTATAACACTTACCTACAGATGCAACAAAAATACGTGGTATATTGATATGCCAAAAAAATTACCCATATTATTGGTAGCGGGCGCTGATGACCCCGTTGGAAATTACGGCAAAGGTGTACGCGAGGTATACGACAAGCTCAAAAAAAGTGGCGCAGAGGATGTGACTATTTGCCTTTACGAAAAATGTCGCCACGAAATCCACAATGACACCTGCAAAGAGGAATCAAAAAACGATATTTTGAATTTCATATTAAGATAAAATACGCACCCCAAAAGTGTCTAACTTTTGGGGTGCATATCATTTTCAAACTGTTTATGTCTTTGTGGACAAAGTGCAACGCACTGTTATACGGCTTCCGCCACCCAAGGTGCAAGTATATAACGAAAGATCAAATCCTCTTGTAATCATTTCTTTCGTTGCGTTTTTAGGTATGGTTTCCAAAATTACAACTTCATAGTAGTGAGCCGTTCCGCTTACGTCGGTAAAAACAACAAGATCACCCACTTGTAATTCCGATAATCTGCCAAAATGCGCTTTATAATTATGAGCGGCGATAACAAAATCCTTTTCGTAACAGGACCCGTAATAATGGAATAGGTTAGGCGAAACAATTCTGTTTCGCCACAAAATCTTTGATTTTGCGACAAATTTTTACTAAAAATTTGTCCTATCC
>JAXJYT010000095.1:0-3679 GCA_036306845.1 Acutalibacteraceae bacterium
ATTGTAGTTAGTCGAAACGCTCAAAAGCGTTCCGACAAGCCACTTTAGAAGTGGCTTTGGCAAAATTAAATTCTAATATTTAATTTTGCACAACATTCATTGCAATGGGATAGGACAAATTTTTAGTGAAAATTTGTCGCAAAATCAAAGATTTTGTGGCGAAACAGAATTGTTTCGCCTAACCTATTCCATTATTATACTACACCTGTCAAGCGTCTACTACCCAAAATCCGCCCTCGAGCTCATCATCAGTCTCATCTTCAGGTGTTTTGCTAACTGCTTTTGGCGCAATAGGAATAACGTTTTTAAAGACGCATGTATGATGCTCGGTTATAACGCGGTCTTCGTGCAAGGAACCGAAATACCAATGCTTGAAGGTGCAAGAACGCCCGATTTCTTCAAAATAACCATTAAGCTTATTTACGTTATCGGCGCCGCCCTTACGAAGAAGCATTGCGCTTTTTACAAGGGACGGTGGCTCGTGCGTAATCATATAATCAACCGTACAACCCGCATCATCAAGCGTGTGAGCACCATCCGCCATTTCGGCAGGTGTCGGCTCTTCCTCACGCCACCAGTTTCCGTGTACTATACGCATATCCTTATCAAGACTCTCACCGCCGCCGAAGGTGAAAAAGCGATTACCTTCTATGGTAAAGAGCTGACCGCGCATAAGGTGCAGTAGATTACCTTTAATACGGTGTACCTTACCACCCTTCCATACGGTTACTCTTGAACGGTTTATACGTTCAAGATTATCGTGCGTGCCCTCTACAAACGCGGTAATGAACTTACGTTTGGCAAAATAATCTATAATTTGCCGTTCTTCCTTGCCGCCCGAGAATATATATCCGAAATCGCCGCACACTATAAGGACGTCATTTTTCTTTAATTTTCTGATGCTTTTGTCATAAAGACGCTCGATATCGCCGTGCATATCGCCCGTTACATAGACCATTTTTACACCACACTTAAATTACTCTTTATTTTTCGTAGAAAATGATATATAATCGTTATTAGAATACATTATAACACATCTGCAAGGAGATTTCTATGCCTAAAAAGATAATTTCCCTAATTTTAATTATTTTGACAATTTGTTCAATGTCTGTCGGAGTCAGCGCTTATGAGCCTTCAGGCTTTTCCGTATCGGCAAAAAACGCTATGCTTATATGCCTTGAAGTAACGCCCGATAACGATGAAATAATATTTGAAAAGGGCGCTGATGAGCGTGTGTACCCCGCCTCAATCACCAAGATTATGACCGCTACGCTTATGCTTGAGAGTGAACGTTATAACCCCGAAGCGAAGGTAGCCATGACCGAAGAAGTGCTAAAGCTTATAAGCGGCACGGGAAGTTCGGTATCGAATCTTAAAGTTGGAGAGGAAATAACACAGCTTGACCTTTTATATATGGTGCTTATGTCATCGTTTGGTGACTGTACGTTACTTGCCGCAATCACCTATGCCGACAGTGTAGAAAACTTTGTAGCAAAAATGAATGCCAAGGCGCAGGAATTAGGTCTTGAAAATACGCACTATGAAAATCCCGTAGGTCTTCACCACGAAGAAAATTACACAACCCCGCGTGATACGTATATTCTAACAAAATACGCGTTGCAAAACGAAACCTTTAAAACAGTTTGTGAATCCCACAGATATACCGTTCCCGCGACCAATATGAGTAACTATACCCGTACGCTTACTACTACAAATATGTTACAGGATAACACCACAAACTATTACTATCCGTATGCAAAGGGCGTAAAAACGGGATACACGGATGAAGCAGGCCGATGCCTTGTAAGCACCGCAAGCTACAACGGTTATAAATATATGTGTCTTGTGTTCGGTTGCCCACCAAATGCGCGTGAGCATTTTGCGGATAGCCGCAACCTCTACCGTTGGGCGTTTAATAATTTTAAATATAAGCAGGTTGCCGATTCAGATAATCCGATTTGTGAAATCGGTGTAGACTTATCACTTAATACCGATTTTGTATCGCTCTATGTAGAAAACGGCTTTCGTTCGGTTTTGCCGAAGGATGCCGATGATTCAACGATATCTATTGTCCCGCATCCAACAGATAAAAAGGTTGATGCGCCGATAAAAAAAGGTCAGGTGCTGGGTACCGCCGATATAATATACGCTGAGCAGGTTTTAGGCACTGTAAATCTTGTATCTCACGAGGACGTCGAAAAGAGCAATCTATTAGCCATTCTTCGCGCGGTAAAGAAATTCTTCACTTCTTCTTATATGAAGATTGTTTATGCGCTTATCGGTATTGCGGTTTTGGTATTCATAATTTCGATTATAAAGCTAAACGCCGGCAGAAAGAAATCAAAACGCAAGGTTAAATACGTACCTTACAGAGAAAACCGCAAACATTAATAAAAATTAATACTTGTTAATTTAAAAAAGCAGTTTCGACCAATTGATCGAAACTGCTTTTTTGGTCTGAGTGTTCACAACCAACCTCAAACGCGAAGTTGAAACTATAAAAAAAAGAACCTCAACTACGCGAATTGCGTGTCGAGGCTCTCGACTTGGTGGGAGTAGCGTTATAGTAATCAAGCGTAAACCCGCATAAATACTGGGTTTTAGCAGTCGGTAAACAGTGCGAAACCTATATAAAACCTGAAAATGCGGAAAAAAAGAAAATGCCGATTTCGGCATTTAGAGTGCTATTTTATAAAGTTTATGCCGAAATCGGCATTTTGTGAAATTTTATAAATTCGTCTGCGAAGCAGACACCGAACTTCTTCACTATTCACTATTACTTATTACTTCCAAAAATCCTCTATCAAAAATCGCAGAGAATAGTGAAGAGTGAAAAGTGAAGAGTGAAAAAGTAAAAATCCCCATTCTTACGAATGAGGATTTTTGGTCCGAGTGACAGGACTTGAACCTGCGGCCTCTTGACCCCCAGTCAAGCGCGCTACCAGCTGCGCCACACCCGGATATTATGTAATTTTTTCAGGTGACATAATCAACCCGACCAACGTATTATACATCAGTCGGGCATAAATGTCAAACATTATTTTTATTAATCAACAAAACCCGATTCTACAAGTGCTACAAGACCCTCAAGCGCTTCCTTTTCATCACTGCCATCAACAATAATCTTGATTGTTGTACCGCCGATAATGCCGAGAGAAAGAACGCCAAGCAAGCTTTTTGCGTTTACCTTGCGGTCATCCTTTTCAACCCAGATGGAAGACTTATACTCATTTGCCTTCTGAATAAAGAAGGTAGCGGGACGAGCGTGAAGGCCAACCTGATTTTGTATTACAACATCTTTAACACACATATTCAAATCTCCTTGTAAAATGGTTTTGAGAACGAACTCTCTATGCACTATCATACCACATTTAATGAAATAGTCAACATTTTGTTAATAAGTTCTAATAATTATCCAATTTTTTGGACAATTTTAATGTCATATTTGGTAAAAATGTCTCCATCTAAATTATTTTTGTTCTTTATACCTTTATAATGATTGTAGTTAGTCGAAACGCTCAAAAGCGTTCCGACAAGCTACTTTAGAAGTGGCTTTGGCAAAATTAAATTCTAATATTTAATTTTGCACAACATTCATTGCAATGGGATAGGACAAATTTTTAGTAAAAATTTGTCGCAAAATCAAAGATTTTGTGGCGAAACAGAATTGTTTCGCCTA
>JAXJYT010000096.1:0-2298 GCA_036306845.1 Acutalibacteraceae bacterium
CATTTTGTGAGGTCTTTTTTTTCATAATGAAAGCCTTGACACTCGTATTGGGTGTCAAGGCTCTTTGCTTTAGTTATAATATTATCTTTGTACTCTGCCGCTGCCGTCGCCGCCTGCAAGTTTTTCAACCTCGGCTACGCTTACGCGGTTGTAGTCACCCTCAACGGAGTGCTTAAGTGCCGATGCTGCTACTGCAAATTCGATGGCTTCCTGGGTGGATTTTCCGCTTAAGAGCGAATAGATAAGTCCGCCGCCGAACGAATCACCGCCACCAACACGGTCAACGATGTGTAGATGATATGATTTAGAGAAGCAGTAGTTCTCGCCGTCATAAAGCATACCTGCCCAATCGTTATCGTTTGCGGAAATAGAGGTTCGAAGGGTAATTGCAACCTTTTCAAAGCCAAACTTATCAGCTAACTGCTTTGCAACGCTCTTATAACCCTCGTGGTTAAGCTTGCCGCCGTAAATATCGGTGTCCTCGGCTTCAATGCCGAATACGTCCTTTGCGTCTTCTTCGTTAGAAATGCAAACGTCAACGTACTGGCAAAGCTCGGTCATAGCGGCGCGAGCTTCATCACGTGTCCAGAGCTTACCTCTGTAGTTGAGGTCGCAAGAAATCTTAACGCCGCGCTTTTTAGCGGCAATACAAGCCTGCTTGCAGATTTCAACAAGGTTTTCGCCGAGGGCGGGAGTAATACCTGTGAAGTGGAACCAATCGGCACCTTCGAAGATACTGTCCCAATCAAAATCCTCTACGTTTGCCTGTTGGATTGCAGAATACTTGCGGTCATAAATACATACAGAGCCTCTCTGAGAAGCGCCCTTTTCAAGATAGTAGATACCAACGCGCTCGCCGCCGCGAACGATTTTCGAGGTATCAACACCGAAATATCTAAGACTGTCAACAGCGGCTTGACCGATAGCGTGTTTAGGTAATTTTGTTACGTAAACGCTATCCATACCGTAGTTTGCAAGGCTTACTGCAACGTTGGCTTCACCGCCGCCGAAGGTTGCTTGCATCTGATCATTCTGGAAAAATCTGTAGTATCCGTTGGGTGCAAGGCGGAGCATAAGCTCACCAAAAGTAACTATTCTTTTCATATTATTAGCCCTCCATCTTTTCAAGTGCTTCCTTTACAAAGAAGCTACCGCCTATAGCGGCAATTTTATCAAATGCCAAAAATTCATCGATATTGCTTCTGTCAACGCCACCCGTAGGAATGAATTTAACCTGCGGGAAGGGTGCAGATAAAGCCTTAAGTGCTTTAAGACCGCCGTATACGTTAGCGGGGAAGAACTTAACGGTGGTAATGCCAAGCTCAAGCGCCGCCATAATTTCGGTGGGTGTTACGCAACCGGGATAGTAAGGTATGTTCTTCTTGTTACAAATCTTAGCAACGTCGGGAGAAAGACCGGGGGATACGATAAAGGTAGCGCCCGCCTTAAGTGCCTCTTTACATTGCTTTGCATTAATTACAGTGCCCGCGCCGATAGACATATCGGGGTAGTTCTTTACTGCATAAGCGATAGCCTCTGCCGCGCAAGCAGTTCTGAAGGTGATTTCGGCACAGTTGATGCCTGAATTTTTTAGTGCAGTTAAGATTTTATCGGTTTCACCGATTTCTTTAATAACTACAACCGGTACAAATTTTTCCATTTTTATATCTCCTTAAAAATAATTATACACCTGAATAAGCCGCAAAACCACAGTCAATAGGAAGAACTACGCCCGTGATTGCAGATGCAGATTTATCGTCGCAAAGGAAAAGCGTTCCACCGAGAAGCTCCGATGCGTCAACAAATCTGTCCATAGGAGTGCCCTTAAGTATTTTAGCGCTTCGGGCTGTTGGTGTTCCATCCTCGTTAAAAAGAAGTGCTTTGTTCTGGGCGGAAACAAGGAATCCCGGCGCTATAGCGTTACAACGGATACCCGTACCTGCAAAGTGTGTTGCAAGCCATTGTGTGAAGTTTGATATACCTGCCTTTGCTGCAGAGTATGCGGGGATTTTTGTAAGTGGGGTATACGCATTCATCGATGATACGTTAAGTATGCAACCTGATTTTTTTGCCACCATATCCTTTGCAAAAACCTGCGTAGGAAGAAGCGTTCCTTGGAAATTCAACTTGAATACAAAATCAACGCCCGATGCATCAAGGTCGAAGAAGGATTTGCCACCCTCCTTTGCCTCGTGATGATATTCGTTATCGGTAGTGGCTCTCGGATTGTTTCCGCCTGCACCGTTTACAAGAATATCACACTCGCCAAGATCGGAAAGCACCGCCTTGTGTACCTCC
>JAXJYT010000097.1:0-1928 GCA_036306845.1 Acutalibacteraceae bacterium
CTTCTAAAGTGGCTTGTCGGAACGCTTTTGAGCGTTTCGACTAACTACAATCATTATATATTATTGACAAAAAATTTTCAACTTAAAAAGAGGTGATTTTTATAAATTGGGAAAGTGTTAATATCTGCGATATACCCGATACGGAATATGAACGCATTTATTCCTTACTTTCGCCTTCACGGAAAGCGCGTGTTGATGCTTTAATGCACTCTGAAGATAAAATGTGCACCCTTGCGGGCGAATTTTTAGCGCGTAAAATCTTAAAAGAAAAGTACGGAGCAGAAAGCGTTGAAATCACCGTATCCGATAACGGAAAACCGATTTTAAACTGCCCGCTATGTTTAAGTATTTCACATTCGCACGGCACCGTTGCTTGTGCGGTGGATACGGCACCCGTTGGAATTGATGTTGAAAAAATACGTCCCGTAAAAAGTAAACTTATAGACCGCGTTTGCACAGATGATGAGCTACAATACGTTTTAAACGGTAAAAATCCCGATACACTTTGCAAAAACAGCGAAGTTCTTAAACGCTTTTTTGAAATATGGTGCAGTAAGGAAGCGTACTATAAAAAGTTTGGCGGTGATATAAAAAGCTTTAAGGATGTAAATACACTTACCCTTCAAAAACAAATCATAGAAAAGCAAGGATTTATTATCTGCATAATATAAAACAATTTTAAAAGCGCTTGGCGAACGTTTATGTTCACCAAGCGCTTATTTAACACCTGTCAAACCAACGCTTGACACTTTTAATGGTGGTGATGATGGTGGTGAGAATGTCCGACTTCGGTATTTACCGTACAGTTTCTTTCATCGCAGTGCTCATTCTCACCTTCAAGCTCAAGCGTGGTATGTGTAATACCCAGTTCACATAGTTCGTGACGCACCTTATGCTTTATTTCGTGAGCATCAGTATTGGTTACAACGTGCATCGTAGCGTGATTAATATTTCCGTCTATACTACGGATATGAATATGATGCACGTCAAGCACACCGTTGATTTTAAGTAAGGTATCCTTTACCTCATCAACGCCTATCCCCTGCGGTGTTTTTTCAAGGAACAGTTCAAGCACCTCTTTAAGACCGCCAAGTGCATTTATAAATATGAAAACAGCCACACCGATTGACATAAGCGGGTCTATTATTTTAAAACCGGTAAACCGCATTACTACTGCGCCGACAAGCACAACGAGCCAACCTAAAACATCCTCTAACATATGAAGATTAACTGCGCGTTGGTTTATGGATTCACTATCCCTGGTTACGAGTGCGGCGACAAAATTTACGGTAACGCCAAGCACGGCAAGTATAATCATACCGCTATAGCGTATGTCGGTCGGATTTAAAATGCGTTCTATGGCGTTTACAGTTACCAACACAGAGCCGACAAGCAGAATAACCGTTGTGATAAGTCCGCCAAGTACCGAAAAGCGCATATAACCGTAGGTGTAATTGCAATCTGGCGCGCGGCGGCTTTTTCTTTCAAGAAAATATGAAATTCCGATGCTTGCGGCATCCCCGATATCGTGTACGGCATCTGAAATTATCGCCACACTGCCCGTAAAAATTCCACCTAAAAACTCTATAACCGAAAAGGTAAGGTTCAAAACAAACGCTATTAAAATGTTTTTCTCACTTTTCATAAAGCATACCGTCCTCAATAATGAACATATCTTATTAATTATATCATTAGCTAATATATTTTTCAATCACATTGCAAAAAAAATCCGAATTCAACCAAACAGTTGAATTCGGATTTTTTGTATTGTAATAAAGCTCAGACTATTTCTTTTTAGTTGGCTTTTTGATTTTATTAAGCTTTTTGTTCATCTTCAAAAGTTCTTCCTTAGTAAAGGAAATGTTCATCATTCCCATCATACTTGTAAGGCGAAGAACGCTGAAGCCGCCAAGCATTTGCATAAGACC
>JAXJYT010000098.1:0-1003 GCA_036306845.1 Acutalibacteraceae bacterium
ATCATTATAAGCCCACACCCCCGCGCAAAGAACTGCACCATCGCTGCTGCAAAGCTTGTTCTTGAAGCCGCAGTTGCCGCAGGCGCTCCCGAAGGGATTATCGACTGGATTGACGTACCTTCTTTGGATATGACCAATACCGTTATGAAGGAAGCCGATATCATCCTTGCTACAGGCGGTCCGGGAATGGTTAAGGCGGCGTATTCAAGCGGCAAACCCGCTCTTGGTGTAGGTGCAGGTAATACGCCCGCTATTATTGATGATAGCGCAGATATACTCCTTGCAGTTAACTCGATTATTCACTCCAAGACCTTTGATAACGGTATGATTTGCGCTTCAGAGCAGTCGGTTATCGTGCTTGAGAGTGTATATGATGCAGTAAAGCGCGAATTTGCCGCGCGTGGATGCTATTTCCTTGATGGTGCCGAAACCGAAAAGGTTCGAAAGACAATTATTATCAACGGCGCTCTTAATGCTAAAATTGTTGGTCAACCCGCCGCAAAGATTGCCGAGCTTGCGGGTGTAGCTGTTCCCGAAGGCACAAAAATCCTCATCGGTGAGGTTGAAAGCGTAGAGCTTTCCGAAGAATTTGCTCACGAAAAGCTTTCGCCCGTACTTGCTATGTACAAGGCGAAGGATTTTGATGAGGCGCTTGAAAAGGCGGAAAGACTTGTTGAGGACGGCGGCTTCGGTCATACTTCGAGCATTTATCTTAATGAAATAACCGAAACAGAAAAGCTTGATGTCTTCGCCGCGCGTATGAAGACCTGTCGTATCCTTGTGAACACTCCATCATCACACGGTGGTATCGGTGACCTTTACAACTTTAAGCTTGCCCCGTCGCTTACCCTCGGTTGCGGCTCGTGGGGTGGCAACAGTGTATCTGAAAATGTTGGTGTAAAGCACCTTTTAAATATTAAAACAGTAGCTGAAAGAAGGGAAAATATGCTTTGGTTCCGTGCACCTGAAAAGGTATATATCAAGAAAGGATGTTTGCCGGTAG
>JAXJYT010000099.1:0-7481 GCA_036306845.1 Acutalibacteraceae bacterium
ATATAAACCCAAAGGACAGTCTTTTCATAACCGTTGCCGCCGCCGTTGCTATGGCAGAGTCTATCGAGGAAGCGTCGGGCAAAAGAGCGCTTATAAAATGGGTTAACGATATTTACGTTGACGGCAAAAAGGTGTGTGGAATTCTTACCGAAGGTAGTATTGCGGGGGAATCTTTGCAATTTGCTATTTTAGGCGTTGGTGTTAATTTGTCGCTTCCAAAAGAAAATTTTCCAACCGAAATTTCCGATATAGCAGGAAGTGTTTTTGATTATGCGGTGGACGAAACACAAAAAAACCGTTTTATTTCACTGTTTTTAGAAAAATTTAAAGCATTTTATCAAAATTTAGATAAAAAAGAGTACCTTACTGCCTATCGCGAGCGCAATATGCTGGACGGTCAGGAAATCACCTACGAGCGTGAGGGAAAAACCTATATTGGCAGGGTAGTGGGCATTGACCAAAATGCCGCGCTTATAGTCGAGCATGGGGGAATAAAGACCGCGCTTTCTACGGGCGAGGTACAAATAAAAAAATTCAAGAGGGAATAATGAAAAGCAAAACTAAAAATCTTACGCTTTGCGCTCTTTTTTGCGCGGGTATGGCGTGTTGCGCGCAGATTGCGGTGCCGATGCCGTCGGGGATAAGCTTCACTTTACAAAGCTTTGCCGCGGCGCTCGTCGGCTTTACGTTAAAACCGAAAAGGGCGTTTATTTGCAGTATAGTATATCTGATAGCGGGCTCTGTCGGTCTGCCGTTCTTTTCCGCTTTTACGGGCGGAATAGGTGTAATAACGGGACTAACAGGCGGATTTCTTATGTGTCTGCCTCTGTTTTCTGCCCTTTGCGGATTATCGGTTTATGTAAACCAAAAGGCGTACAAAGCGCTTATTCTTCTGTTTGGTGTCGCGCTTCTGCATACGGGCGGCGTTTTGTGGTTTTCGTACATTACGGGCAATCCGATTTTAACTTCATTTTTATCGGCAAGCCTTATATATCTGCCAAAGGATATAATATCGGTTTTAATAGCGCTTTTAGTGTCAAAACGACTTGAACGTTTTGTAGAATAAAAAAAGCCCCATAAATTTGGGGCTTATATTTATGCCTTAACCTTGGCTTTTTCGTTTTGAATTTTGTAAATTTCTTCTGTTGCAAGGCGCGCCTTGGTCACGTTAGTATCATCGCGCGGAAAACAGTAATAAAGACATTTTCTGTCACCAATGCATATTACGTCACCGATTTCGTACCAAAAATAATCGGAATTAAGGCTATATGATGCAAGCGGCGGATGTGTGTATGCTATCTGACCGTCACGCGATGTAAGTGTAAAGCCGTCGGCAGAGTGGGTAAGTGTGCCCGAGCCCAACATATAAAGCGCCTTGTGGTCGGCAATAACACCGATATCCACGTTGGCGGTAAAGCCATACTCACCGCGTTCGATTTCTTTTCTTACACACTTGCGCTCCCACGCGTACCAGTCGGGGATATGAGGTATTTCGGTGTCGCCCGAAAGAGCGCGCATACTGCCGTGCTCGGTAAGCTCCCACGCTTTGCCGCACGCGGTACAGGTAAGTGTGGTGCCGCTACCCACCGTCTTGTTTTCCGCGTTACAGTGCGGACACTTATAGAGTATGCGGTGAAGCCCGTCGGCGCGAAAGCCTTCGGTTATTCTGATGCCGCTTTCCTGCTGATTTTTAAATTCATCAAAGGTAAATGCGCGGTTTAAAATGGCGCTTATTTCATCGGGAGTCTTTTGCGCGGCTTCCTCTGCGGATAAAAGGCAGCTTACCGTAGCGCTAACACGAACCTTGCGCTTTTGCAGTCCGTTATATAGGGGGTCGCGAAGAAATGCGCCATCGGTTTTGACGAACACAACGGGAACGCCCAGCTTCTTTACGAGTACGCCGAGCTTTTGCGGTATTGCGGTGGCGCAGCCGTCAAAGGAATAGCCGGCTTCGGGGTACATCAGTACGCTTGTTTTCTGCTTTTTAATAGCATGTATTATATCCGTTACAAGCGGTATGTCGGTTACGAATTTGTTTGTGGGAATACAACCGAGCAACCGCATCAAAAGGCGCTTTCCGACCAACGCATCGGTGGTGCAAACGATACAAAATCGTTTAGGGAAGAATATACGGAACGCGATTTTTAAATCAATGAAGCTTGAATGATTCATAAGAATAAGCCACGGCCCGCGACCTGCCTTTTCCATATCGACGCGTTTAAAGGTAAAGCGCGTAGCAAATAGTTCGGGTATAGAAATTATACGGATAACAAGGCCTAAAAGCCAAAACGGTTTTAGCGGTCGGCGGTGCTTTGGCGTTTTTATATTTTTAAATTCTTTTATGGAAATGCTTTTCGTTTTAATTTTCATAAAATAATCATCACCCGATTGTATTTTACAACAAAGCGCGTGATAACACAAGTGGTTATTTTTTGAAGGTCATAATCAGGTCGCGGTCTACCGCTTTTGTAGCAAAAAGAACGGTTGTGTAAGCGGTCAGACTAATAATGCATATAAGTATTATGTAAACCAAATCGTTAAGGTGGGTGAGCGCGCTCAAAAAGCAGTCGGCAAGAAGCACGATTGTAAGGGATGCGAGTAGCGGAATTATAAAATTCCTGCAAAGCGGGATATGCGCGTTACTGCATTTAAGCAGTCGCCTTACGTTAAGCATACAGGTTAAAAGGTTGGAAATATACATAACCGTAATAAAGCCCCATATACCCCACCGCGGCAACATAAAGACAATCATACCAATTCGAAGCAGAGAGTCAACGATTGCGGTGCGGAAGGTGAAAAGCTGTTGGTCAAGTCCCTTTAGTATGCCGTCGCACACGCTGTCAAGGTACATAAGCGGTACAATGGGTGAAAGGGCGGTAAGCAAGAAACCGACGTCGGCGCTTTTATAGAGCAGACTGCCTATACGGTAGCCGCAAACCAAAAAGACTGCCGCAAAGATAAAGGATATGAGCGCGGTAAGTCTTATTATTTCTTCAATCAGTCCCCGTACCACACCGTTTCTGCGAAGAGCGCGCGCCTCACTGATTTCGGGGATAAGCAGTGTTGAAAGGGCGCCCAGCAGGGTAGAGGGGAAAAATAGTACCGGTAGCGCCATACCCTTTATCATACCGAAAAGGGAGAGCGCGTTGGTGCGCGCACCGGCGTGAAGTGAAAGAAGCCGCGGCACCATAAGATTTTCACCCGTGCGAAGCAGGGAATTGAGGTATTTTCCCGCGGTTATGGGCGTTGATATGCGAAGAATTGAGCCAAGCGTACTAAAGGGCGGAGAAGTTCTGCCCGAGAGCGAATCAAGCTGCGACCTATCGTGCAAAAACCGCAGATACAAAAAAAGACACGAAAGCGCCTCTGCAACGGTGTCGCCGAGCAGAACGGCGGCGCAGGCGGCGGTAAGTCCCATGTGCGCAAAATATTTTACACCCAAAAGCACCACAAGAATTCTTATCGCTTGTTCAAATATCTGGGATGAAGCGCAGGGTCCCGTTTTTCTTCGCGCAATAAAATATCCGCGCAGACATGAGGAAATTCCCATAAAGGGGAGCGAAAGAGAAAGAATTTTTATTGACGGCGCCGCGCGTGTGTCCCCTAAAAGCGTGACGGCTATAAAGTCGCCGAAAAGCAGTAGCGCCGCAATTGTCATAGCGGCAAAGCAGAGCGTTATAAAAATTCCGCGCCGCAGTATTTTAAGTGTGCCTTGGCGGGAGCCTATTGCCAGCTCATCGGCAACAAGGCGGGTAACGGCGGTACAGATTCCGCTTGTGGCAAAGGTTGATGCCAACACGTAGACCGAAAAAACGAGTTGATAAAGACCTATGCCTTCGGCGCCGATTGCGGAGGCAAGCCACACCTTGAAAACTATGCCCGCAAAGCGTAAAATAAGGGAGGATGCGGTCAGTATCGCCGCGTTTTTAATAAATAAGGTTTTCTTCATTTTAAACACCGTTTAATATTTATGTTGTTTGCGGTTGAAAAATGCGAGAAAACATAGTAAAATAACTTTATACGATTGGGGGTATTAAGATGAATTCTCCTCTTGCGGACAGAATGCGACCGCAAAGCATTGATGAGGTAAGCGGTCAGCATCACCTTTTGGGTGAGGGTAAGATACTGCGCCGTATTATCGAGTCAGGGCAGATTCCTAACCTTATTTTCTACGGACCTTCGGGCGTAGGCAAAACTACCGTTGCCCGTATTATTGCCGACAAAACCAATAAAAAGCTATGCTATCTTAACGCCACCACGGCTTCTACCGCCGATATTAAGGAGGTAGTGTCTTCTATCGGCACGCTTGAGGCGGGTAGCGGAATACTTTTATATCTTGATGAAATTCAGTACTTTAATAAAAAGCAACAACAAATTTTGCTATCGTACATCGAAAACGGTGATATAACGCTTATCGCCTCTACTACCGAGAATCCGTATTTCTACGTATATAACGCGATTTTAAGCCGTTCTACCGTATTCGAATTCAAAACGCTTTCGAGCGAGGATATAAGCGCGGTTATAGGTCGCGCTTGCGGTAAGCTTTCCAAGGAACACGGCAAGCAGGTTGTTTTGAGTGAGGAAAATTGTCACAAATTAAGCGTTGCCGCCGCAGGTGATGTAAGGCGAGCGCTAAATATGTTAGAGCTGTGTTTTATGTTAACCATAACCGCCGATTCGCTTATAGTATCGGATGAAACGGTTGAACAGATTCTTTCGGGTAATTCGGTACGCTACGACCGTGAGGGCGAGGCGCATTACGACATCATTTCGGCATATCAGAAATCGATGCGCGGCTCAGACCCCGATGCCGCCGTTTACTACCTTGGCAGACTTCTTGCCGCAGGTGATTTGCCAAGCGCCTGCCGCCGTTTGCTTGTCTGTGCCAACGAGGACGTCGGACTTGCCTATCCCCAGATAATTCCTATAGTCAAGGCGGCGGTGGATACGGCTATGACAGTCGGTCTGCCCGAGGCGCGACTACCACTTGCTAACGCCGTAATACTTGTGGCAACAAGTCCGAAATCCAATTCGGCGCACGATGCCATAAATGCCGCAATGCAGGATATTGAACGTGGTATCGGCGGTGATATACCGCGCCATTTGCAGAACAAGCACTTTGATGGGGAGGATGCCGAGGTAAAGGGTCAGAACTACCTTTATCCGCACAGTTATAAATGGCATTATGTAAACCAACAGTATTTACCCGATAATATAAAGGATAAGCGCTATTATCAGTACGGCGATAATAAAAACGAACAAGCCTTTAAGGAATATTGGGACAAAATCAAGAAAAACTAAATTTAATACTTAAATTTACGGGGTGAGCGCGTTGACCGTTGTATTACCGCATAAGGCTCTGTTGCTTTGGCGTTTAAGGGCTTTTGTGATGTGTTTTACGTTCTTTTTTGCGCTCGCTCTTTTTTTGCGCTCTTTTTGGCCTCTTATTTTCTTGGTAGCCTCTACGTTATATCTTTTTTTAAACCTTTGGTATCTTCCGCGACTTGTAAAAAGCTTTAAAGCGGATAAAACATCGCGCGGCATCGTTATTTGCTATGGAGTATTTAAAAAACGGCAAAAGCTTTACGTTGTCAATGCCAATGCTCCGATTTATTGTGTCCGCACGCCGCTATCGGCGCTTTTAGGACTTGAAGGCGCATATATCAGAACGGCTTATGCATTTATTCTTTTGCCCGAACGTGAGCGTGGCGGATGGTGCGGTTATGTTTAGTTTAACGCTCCGCGGACTGTTATGGCGCTTGATAAAGCCGGTTGCCGCGCTTTTTCTGAAAAGACTTTATGCGCGCGTACAGTTTTTATCTGATGCAATTCTTGTGCAAAGAGGCATCCTTGTGCGGCGGAGTATAAAAATTCACAAGAACAACATTAAGTGCTTTTGTGTTGACCGCGGTCCTTTAATGAGAATATTAAGGCTTTACACTCTTAGCGTTATAGTAAAGGGAGAAACCGATGGGATTGACAGCAGGATAATAATATTGCCTGTTTGTAGCCAACAAGAAGCGGAATTTGTAGAAAAAGGTCTTAAAGCGTTTGTTTTTTCCGAAAAAGATACTCTTGTGTGTACGGGCGAGCGCTTTTTCAAGAAAAGAACGGTTTTATTTAGAAAAAGTGAAATCGGCGCGGTTTTTATTGGTCGGTATATATTTTCTCGCAAATGCAGTGTTAAGCTTATATTGCGCTCACAAAAAAGAAATAAGGTCAAGCTTTACGGTATAGAACCGCAAAAAGCAAAAACATTGCTTAAACTGATTGAAAGCCTTGAATAATTGCACAGTTTTGATACAAAATAATAAAAATGTTTCACGTGAAACATAGTTTTGACTAAAGGGGTGCTAAAATGCTTGTTAAATGTATATGGGCGTTTGTGGTGGGCGGATTTTTCTGCCTTATAGGTCAGATACTGATTGATTACACCAAGCTTACACCGGCAAGGATTCTTGTTGGGTATGTTGTTGGCGGCGTAGCTCTTACTGCGATAGGAGCATACGGTCCGATTGTAAAGCTTGCAGGGGCGGGGGCAACCGTTCCGCTTACGGGCTTTGGATACAGTCTTGCTATGGGCGTGCGGGAAGCGGTTAAGCAATACGGTTTAATCGGTGCGCTTACGGGCGGAATAACTGCTACGGCGGGTGGAATATCCGCCGCGATACTATTCGGATTTATAATGTCGCTCATTTTTAAATCGGGTGATAAATAATTTTGCGGCAGTTTTGCCGCTACATAAACGAAAAACTTAATATATTTCCTATTTACAAATTATAAGATGCTTGGTATAATATAAAACACCAAGAGTAATGTTTCACGTGAAACATCGTGAAAAATCTTAATATATAATTATAGATATAATATTATAATATAGACATTTCATTTAATATAATGTTTGGAGGGCATACACAAATGGGTAAAATAGTGGCAATTGTTAACCAAAAAGGTGGCGTTGGCAAAACCACAACGGCAGTAAATCTTGCCGCCGCGGTGGGACTTTCGGGCAAAAAGGTATTGCTTGTTGATGCCGACCCGCAGGGTAACTCCACAAGCGGATACGGAATCAGTAAAAAGGATTCAGCAAACACTACGTACGAACTGCTTATAGGCAAAACGCGCGTTGAGCAAGCAATCGTAAAAACGCAGTTTAAGAACGTTGACGTTGTACCCTCCTCTATGAATCTTGCCGCCGCAGAGGTTGACCTTATAGAGATTGAACACAGAGAATCGCAACTGAAAATCGGCCTTTCGCCCGTGCGTGAAACCTACGATTACATATTTATCGACTGTCCGCCGTCTTTGGGACTTATCACCATAAACGCGCTAAACGCGGGGGATACCGTATTGGTTCCTATTCAGTGTGAGTATTTTGCGCTTGAGGGTCTTTCGCAGCTTATGGCTTCGGTCCGTCAGGTAAAGAGGCTTTATAATCCCACCCTGGAGATTGAGGGAATCGTGCTTACCATGTACGATGG
>JAXJYT010000100.1:0-4103 GCA_036306845.1 Acutalibacteraceae bacterium
GCATTCGAACCATATGGTGCTTCGGTTGCAAAAGGAATTGACTTTTCTGCTACAGTAAACAGCCCTGTTGTTCTTGGATATTCACCATTCAGACAGGTTGGAACAGAGTATATTGATGCGAAAAGCGTTGTTCTTGATTATAAGAATATACAGTCAAATATAACTATTAACGTCATATATGAACCTGCGCTTGTTTCATATAAAATCCACCACCATTTTCAAAATATACATGATGATGGATATTCACAGCAGGCAGACAAGATTACTACAGGACAGGCAATTACGGGAACTATAGTAGGTAATGACCTTGCTTTCACCGAAGAAGAACTGCCGGGCTTCAAGGCGTTACCTTATGAAAGACTTACGGTTGCTGCCGACGGTAGTACAAATATCGAAATTAGATATGACCGTATATACTATCTTGTTGATTTTGATATGGCGGGCGGTTATGGTACTGAACCTGTATATACTCGCTACGGTGAAACTGTTGGAGCTACTGAGCCAATACGACACGGTTATATATTTGAAGGATGGGAGCTTGTTTCATACGGTGGTAATACACCAACCCTGGAACAACAGTCGCTTCTTGAAATATCTAATGATAAAACAATAAATGTTCCCGCGGCTAACCTTAAATATCGTGCAAAATGGACTTCTCGCAATGCAAAGTATACTTATGTAATATGGAAAGAAAATCCTGACGATAACGGTTATACATATTGGGACTATTATGAATCATCTGCAATGTCAGGTACATATGTTGATGCACGTGATATAGTTGATCTTGCAGTCGATGATGACGATGTTGACTGTTTTGAATTCAATTCACTTAAATCAGATAAACAAGTACTGGTTGAGGGTGACGGCTCAACAGTAGTTAACGTTTACTATACCCGAAAATTTTATAAAATCGAATTTAAAGCGAATGGTACTTGTGCCATTCCTACTAATCATAAACATAATGATGCTTGTAAGGATATAATATGCGGTAAGGGACACGTACATACAGATGAGTGTATACGTGAGCTTAATTGCGAAATTCCCATACATAGTGAACATACCGCTGACTGTATAGAATGTGGAAAAGAAGAGCATACGCACGGTAGCGATAGTTGTAACTGTACGCTTGCTGAACACACCCATACAAAGAGTTGTTGGAACACTAATGTTAAGGAACAGGTAAATAATTTAATTTGGGCACCCAGCAATCCGGTTGACGGTCAGATATATAAATTATTTGGCAATAATTTTTATATTCATATAAAAGGAATATGGTATAAATATAACGGTAAAAACATAAAAGACGGTACAATTGTTGATCCTATTTGTGGAATCAGTGAACATGCTCACGGTGTTAATTGTAACTGTAAAATTGAAGAGCATACACACGTTTCTTCGTGTTATAAGGATGTGATTCACTCCCATACAGATAATTGTTATTTATATTCTTGCGGTGCAGATGAACACATTCATACTGATGCCTGTTATCGACTTAAATGCGGTATCCCTGAAAATCACGACCACAAATCAGATACCACATCAAAGGTTGTTAAAATTGTTTATGCTAAATATCAGCAAAATCTAAAGGATATTTGGCCTATAACTGTAAACTATGATAGTGGTGTTGTTAAGTATGATGACGGTCAGCGTTGGGACCCCGATGGTTCTGATATTTATTCCGAGGTGCTTGTTTACATATCACATATGCCTGCCGAAAATTTCACCTTGAAATTGGACACCGGTGGAAGTAAGCAGTATACAATGTATTATTACTTGCAAGCTCTACCGAATGAAAAAGTTGATGCAACGTATGGTGGATACAATTATGTTTTAGACAATACAATTGTAGCAAACTACACTTATATAACCAAACAAGAAGATTTTTTTGAAATTAAAGGTTATACGAATTATGCATCTTCACCTAACTTTTCAAATAATAAAATAGAAAGTGGTACTACCGCAAAATTCTATTACAACCGCCGTACAGATATATCTTTAACTTTTAATAATAACGGTATTGTTTTAGATGATAAAACCGTTCCGTCGGTAATGTATGGTGTTTCGCTGAAGGATTATTATTTTGTACCTGAATATCCAACAAATCTTGAACCAAATGCATATACCTTTGGCGGATGGTATACAACACAAGGCTGTTATAATGGTACTGAGGTGAATTGGGATACCATAACCATGCCTGACAGTAACGTTATTTTATACGCTAAATGGGAACCTGTTAAGCATACTGTTCGTGTGTTCAAAACCGCTGACCTTGATGAACAAATCGGTGCTGATCAATTGGTTGACCACAAAGCCTTTGCAACTGCACCCAGTGAGCATCTTGAAAATAACGGTCTTGTATTTTCGGGTTGGTTCTATATGGATTATGATGGAACTGTTCCTAAAGAAAAAGCTTTCGTTTTCAGCGGTATTCCTGTTTTACACGATATGGATATATACGCAAAATGGACGTCACATACGGTAGTTGACTACGTTATACACTATAAGCTATTAACCGGTGAGAAGGTTGCGGATTCAACCTATGGTAATTCCATAGCCGGTAATAATAAAACCTTTAACGCTAAAGCAGGTAATGAGCTATATACAGAGTTCCGTACGGGATTCTATCCTGAAAGAAAAAGCCATACTATCACAATGAGTGTTGATGGCGTTCGCGAATTTACTTTTTACTATGTGTTCAAGGAATCAATGCCTTATACTGTAAAATATGTTGATGCTAAAACGGGGGCAGAGCTTTTAGATTCAAAGACTGTGGACAATAATGCCTTATCGGTTGTTACTGAAACGTTTGTTAGGATCAACGGTATGATTCCTGATGCTTACCAGAAGCGACTTGTTCTTTCGGCAGACGGTACGATGGGCGATAACGGTGTACTTAACGAAAATGTTTTAATATTCTACTATAATAACGATATTGTACACGCGTATTATCGTGTTGTTCATTATATTCAGAACATTTCGGGTGATACGTATCGTGAATACCGTTCTGAAGAGTTTATTGGTGTTATTAATAGCGAATATACTGTTGAAGCTATAACCTTAACTGGCTTTGATTTTGCAGGCAATAAAACCAAAATTGATAACGTTGTAACCAATGTTACGGGTTCGTCTATTACTTGTGAGCTTGATGAAGACGGTATGCTTATTGAACTTTATTATGATCGTCAAATTGTAAATTACAGGGTTAAATATATTGACAACGAAACAAAGAACGATATTCATCCGGAAAAAGTTGATAGCGGTTTGTTCGGTGAACTTGTTGCCGAATATGCCGTTAACCTTGATGATAAAGGTTATTCACTTTCAAGTGATTACGTATTATCAAGAACACTTTCCACCGATGAGGTTAACAATCTTATCTTATTCTATTATATCGAAAAGAATGTTGCCATAAAATACGAAATTGTGGGACCGATGGGGTGCGGTAGCTTGAGTCATTCTTCTGAGAATGTTCTCGCGATTAGCGGTAAACCGACGGGTTCTACACCAACGGTATATGAAAACTTCTCGTTTGTTGGTTGGTATACAGATTCTAACTGCACAAATCCTGCACTTATATCTGAGGTGGATGTTGCAACCGGTAAGCTTTCTCCAATAAAAACCGGCGATATATGGCAGACAAAGACGTATTATGCTAAGTTTATTGCATTGGAAACCGACCTTACTATTACGGTTAACAATACGTTTTCAAGTGATTTGAACCAAGCGTATATCTTTAACGTTAAGGGTGAAACAGGTACAAAAACCGGTGATATTAATCTTTACGTTACTGTAATTGGCGATTCATCAGAGACCATAACGAAATTACCCGTAGGTAATTATACCGTTACGGAGATTACAGATTGGTCTTGGCGTTATGAGAATCAAAATAACGAAATAAATATTCCGCTTGAATATAACGATGGCTCTAACGAAATAGTTTTTTCAAATATAAGAATGCATAATAAATGGCTTGACGGTAATGCCGTTTCATAATTAAGTTTACAAAACAGAAAGGGAGGTAATATTATGAAAAAGCTTATAAAATCAAAATTGATAATTATTATCTCCTTAATTTCTGTTGTTTGTATAGGTGTTGGTTCTAC
>JAXJYT010000101.1:0-5901 GCA_036306845.1 Acutalibacteraceae bacterium
ATAGGCGTAATTATCACTTATCTACTTTGTATTCCCATAAATATGATTTTACATTATTTAACGGGAATCGGCAATTTAAGCGCATATTTACCGCCCGTAGTTGGTATAGCTCTTATTCTTATTAGTGTCATTCTTACGATGTTTGCGGGCATTATTCCTTCAAAAAGTGCTACTAAAAAGGATCCCGTTGTAGCACTCAGAACTGAATAAATTGACTTATTTAAACAGAACATATCATTGTTTTGATATGTTCTGTTTTTTGTGTATTATTTTATCAACAAAATGTAATGTTTGATGTTGACAACTATATCCATATATGGTATAATCTCAATGTTGTATCTTTAAGTCGATACCGTGATATCGGCAAGAACAAGTTATATGATTTTCAGATGCCGTTTTTGTGTCTGTTTTGTATGCTTGCGCCTTGCTGATTTTAGCAAGGCTTATTTTATTTGAAAGGGGTATTATCAATGGCGGGGAAATGTAATGTACCACAAATTATTTCATCCGATACCACATTTATCGATAGCGTTACTGCTTTTTTATCTGCTAACGGTATTGTTGCCTCTAATTATTCTCAATATGTTATTTTGCCCGGTTTTTGCGATGTGCATGTGCATTTTCGTGAGCCGGGTTTTTCTTATAAAGAAACAATTCTGTCGGGCTCTAAAGCATCGGCGCACGGTGGCTATACTGCTGTGTGCACAATGCCGAACTTAAATCCTGTGCCCGACAGTAAAGAAAATCTTGATTTACAGCTTGATATAATTAAGCGTGATTCGGTAATCAATGTTTATCCGTATGGCTCAATTACTGTAGGACAAAAGGGTGAGCAGTTATCGGATATGTATGCTATTTCTAATGATGTTGTTGCTTTTTCGGATGACGGTCGCGGTGTTCAGTCTACTAATTTGATGGAACAAGCTATGCTTGTGGCTAAGGACTTGGGCAAAATTATCGTTGCACATTGTGAGGTTAATGAGCTTTTGCACGGTGGATACATTCACGACGGCATATATGCAAAAAACAATAATCATAAGGGAATATGCAGTGAAAGCGAATATGCACAGATTGCCCGTGATATTGAACTTGTTAAGAAAACGGGATGCGCTTATCACGTGTGCCACGTTTCAGCAAAGGAAAGCGTTGAGCTAATTCGCAATGCCAAAGCGCAAGGCGTAAATATTACTTGTGAAACCGCACCGCATTATTTAGTACTTGATGAAAACGATTTGCAGGAGCACGGTCGGTTTAAAATGAATCCTCCGCTACGTTCTACCGAAGATAAAAAGGCTCTGATCGAGGGAATTATCGATGGTACTGTTGATATGATAGCGACCGACCATGCGCCACACAGTGCTGAAGAAAAATCAAAGGGTCTTGAAAAAAGCGCTTTTTGTATTACGGGTATAGAAACGGCGTTCCCAGTGCTTTATACGCATCTTGTAAGGAATAATATTATTACGCTTGAAAAGCTTATGGAGCTTTTGGTATATAACCCAAGAAAGCGCTTTGGTATCCCGCTTGGTACTGATTTTTCTATATGGGATTTAAATAAAGAATTTACCGTAAACTCCAATGATTTCATCTCACTTGGTAAGGCAACGCCTTTTGAAGGGGATAGACTATTCGGCGAATGCATCAAAACGGTGTGCAACGGTAATGTTGTTTACAGTAAGTAATGGAGGTTAATATATTATGGCAAAACGTACAGACATTAAAAAGATTTTAATCATTGGTTCAGGCCCGATTGTTATCGGTCAGGCGGCTGAGTTTGACTATGCAGGAACACAAGCGTGCCTGGCATTAAAGGAAGAAGGTTATCAGGTTGTACTTTGCAACTCTAACCCTGCTACTATTATGACCGATACAACGATTGCCGATAAGGTCTATATGGAACCTTTGACACTCGAATATATTGCTAAAATTTTGAGATACGAGCGTCCCGATGCAATTCTTCCCGGCATTGGCGGTCAAACGGGTCTTAATCTTGCAATGCAGCTCGAAAAGAAGGGTGTTCTTAAGGAATGTGGCGTAGAGCTTCTTGGTACAAGCAGTGAGAGTATCGAACGTGCCGAGGACCGTGAGATGTTTAAGGAGCTTTGTCAGTCTATCGGTGAACCAACAATACCGTCCGAAATAACTTATAGTATTGATGAGGCTAAAATTGCAGCTGCAGAAATCGGCTACCCTGTTGTTTTGCGTCCCGCGTTTACCTTAGGAGGTACGGGCGGCGGATTTGCCAATAATGAAGAAGAGCTTATAGAAATCGGTCTTAATGCTTTTAAACTTTCTCCGGTTCATCAGGTTCTTATTGAAAAGAGCG
The DNA here is from genome assembly GCA_036306845.1 of Acutalibacteraceae bacterium. Classification (GTDB taxonomy): domain Bacteria; phylum Bacillota; class Clostridia; order Oscillospirales; family Acutalibacteraceae; genus UBA737. The sequence goes on from JAXJYT010000101.1 coordinate 2,327, forward strand.
TAAAGGGTTATAAGGAAATTGAATTTGAGGTTATGCGCGATTCAAACGATAACGCTATAACCATTTGTGGTATGGAGAATATTGACCCCGTTGGTGTTCATACGGGTGACTCGCTTGTTGTTGCACCTATTATGACGCTTAACGACCATGACCTTAAAATGCTTAACGACAGTGCAATAAAGATTATTCGTGAGCTTAAAATTGAGGGTGGTTGTAACGTTCAGTTTGCTCTTGACCCTAATTCAAGCAACTACTATCTTATTGAAGTTAATCCCCGCGTTTCGCGTTCATCTGCACTTGCATCGAAGGCATCGGGTTATCCGATTGCGCGTGTTACCGCTAAAATTGCCGTTGGTATGGCTTTAGAGGATATAGCCATCGCAAACACTACTGCTGCGTTTGAACCTAAGCTTGATTATATTATTACAAAACTTCCGCGTTTCCCGTTTGATAAGTTTACTACCGCCTATAACGTTCTCGGTACACAGATGAAGGCAACTGGCGAAGTTATGGGAATCGGCTCTACATTAGAAGAAAGTCTGTTAAAGGGTACACGTTCGCTTGAAATCGGTGTTAATCATCTTTATCATAACAAGTTTGATAATATGAGCGATGATGAGCTTCGTACTTATATCAGCGAATTCAGAGATGATAACCTTTTTGCAATAGCAGAACTTCTTTACCGTGGCGCTACTGTGCAAGAAATCCATGATATAACAAAGATTACCGCATTCTTCCTTGAGGCAGTAAAGCGTATTATTGATATGGAAAGAAGCCTTAAAGAAAATCCACGAAACATCCAAATTTTACGTGATGCAAAGAAGATGGGATTCTCTGATAAATATGTTGCAAGAATGTGGGAGTGCAATGAAATTGATGTTTACAATTTCCGTAAGGAAAATAATCTTACTCCCGTTTTCCGTATGGTTGATACCTGCCATACAAACGCATATATTCCGTATTTCTATTCATCTTACAGCGGTGAAAATTCATCGATTTTAACCGATAAAAAGAAAATCGTTGTATTGGGTGCAGGTCCTATTCGTATAGGTCAGGGTGTTGAGTTTGACTATTCAACCGTTCACGCCGTAACTACAATTAAAAATTCGGGTTACGAGGCTATAATTATTAACAATAACCCCGAAACTGTTTCAACCGACTATACAACTGCGGATAAGCTTTATTTTGAACCCCTTACACCTGAAGATGTAATGAACATTATCGATTTTGAAAAGCCCGAGGGTGTAATTGCTTCACTTGGCGGTCAGACTGCAATCAACCTTGCAGAACCGTTAATGCAACGTGGTGTTAAAATTATCGGTACAGACTGTGCCGCTATCGAAAAAGCAGAAAACCGTGATAGCTTTGAAAAGGTATTAAAATCACTTAATATTCCGCAACCCAAGGGCAAGGCGGTAACCAAGATTGAAGATGGTATTAAGGCCGCAGAGGAAATCGGTTATCCCGTACTTGTACGCCCGAGCTTTGTTTTGGGCGGTCGTGCAATGCAGATTGTTGCCGATGAGAACCAGTTGCGCCATTATCTTAAGACTGCCGTTGAAATTGATGAGGACAAGCCTGTTCTTGTTGACAAATACATACAAGGTAAAGAGGTAGAAATTGATGCTATCTGCGATGGTATTGATGTTTTTGTTCCGGGTATTATGGAGCTTGTAGAGCGTACGGGTGTTCACTCGGGTGACTCTATCAGTGTATATCCGACCTTCAGTATTTCCGACAAGGTTAAGGGTACAATTCTTCAGTATGCAAAGATGCTCGGTAAAGGAATCGGGATTATCGGTCTTTATAATATTCAGTTTATCGTAGATCAGAATGATGACGTTTATATCATCGAGGTTAATCCACGTTCTTCCCGTACCGTACCTTTCTTATCAAAGGCTACGGGCTACAGCCTTGCCGATATTGCTACAAACGTTATACTTGGCAAAACACTTAAGGAGCAGGGTATTTTCTCTATATATCCTAACGAGAAGGAAAGATGGTACGTAAAATCTCCCGTATTCTCATTCAATAAGATTCGAGGTCTTGATGCATATCTTTCTCCCGAAATGAAATCAACGGGCGAAGCAATCGGTTATGATGACAAATTAAACCGTGCGCTTTATAAGGCTCTTCAGGCATCGGGTATGCATCTACAGAATTACGGTACCGTGTTTGCTACAATTGCTGACAATGACAAGGAAGAAGCATTACCGCTTATTCGCCGTTTTTACAATCTTGGATTTAACATTCAAGCTACCGAAGGAACTGCTAACTTCTTAAAGCAAAACGGTATTCGTACACATATTTTAAATAAAATCAGTGACGGTAGTGATGAAATTCCCGAAGCAATCCGTCAAGGTCATATTGCTTACGTAATAAATACTAAGGATGTTCGTTCTGCAGGTCACGAAAGTGACGGTCAAAAGATTCGTCAGTGCGCTACCGAAAACAATGTAACAATTTTTACAGCACTTGATACTGTAAGAGTTCTTCTTGATGTTCTTGAAGAAACCACACTTACTATTTCTACTATTGATGCATAAGGTGAAATAATGAAACAGGGTATATTTAAAATAATCGAAAATACACCGCTTACTGAATCAGTTTATAAAATGGTACTTTCGGGTGATACTTCTGCTATTACCGAATGCGGTCAGTTTATAAACATTAAACTTGCGGGTAAATATCTGCGCCGTCCAATTTCGGTTTGTGATTGTGATGACGGTACTGTTACTATACTTTATAAGGTTGTGGGCGGCGGTACCGAACAAATGGCACAGATGATGGTTGGCGAAACGCTTGACGTCTTAACGGGTCTCGGCAACGGCTACGATACATCACTTTCGGGTAACAGTCCCGTTTTAGTTGGCGGCGGCGTTGGTGTTCCTCCGCTCTATATGCTTGCTAAAAAGCTCATTCGTGAGGGTAAGACTGTTTCGGTTATTTTGGGCTTTAATACTAAAAACGAAATATTTTATGAGGATGAATTCAAAGCGCTTGGCGCTACCGTTTATGTAACCACTGTTGACGGAAGCTACGGTACCAAAGGCTTTGTAACCGATGCATTAAAGGATATTGATTATTCTTACTTCTATTCTTGCGGTCCCGAACCGATGCTAAAGGCATTATATAAAGCGTCAAATACATCCGGACAGTTAAGCTTTGAAGAACGTATGGGATGCGGATTTGGCGCTTGCATGGGATGCTCTTGTAAAACTATTACGGGCTATAAGCGCATCTGCAAGGATGGTCCTATTATGCTTAAGGAGGAGATATTATGGGAAATTTAAGTGTAAATTTATGTGGTATTAAGCTTGATAATCCCATAATACCCGCAAGCGGTACCTTTGGTTTTGGATATGAATTTGCAGATATTTATGATATTAACGTATTGGGTACCTTTTCTTTTAAGGGTACTACCCGTGATGCTCGATTCGGTAATCCTACACCGCGTATTGCTGAATGCTCTAATGGTATGATAAATGCTGTTGGACTTCAAAATCCGGGTGTCGAAAAGGTTATTAGCGAAGAATTGCCCAAGCTTTCTAAGTGCTTTAATAAAAAGGTTATGG
>JAXJYT010000102.1:0-1178 GCA_036306845.1 Acutalibacteraceae bacterium
GACAATAAAATCTTACAGCTTTTCTTAACTTTTTTTAAGATCGGCGCCTTTACCTTTGGCGGTGGCTACGCTATGGTGCCGCTCATTCAAAAGGAAATCGTTGAGGGCAAGGGTTGGATTACCGATGATGATATTTTAGAAATTATTGCGATAGCCGAATCAACACCCGGTCCTATTGCCATAAACACCGCCACCTTTGTAGGCTACCGTGTGGCAGGCTTTTGGGGTGCAGCGGCGGCAACCTTTGGCACGGTACTTCCCTCTTTTGTAATTATCCTTATAATTTCAAACATCTTGCGGCAATTTCAGAATTCAAAGGCAGTACAGTACGCCTTTAACGGAATACGCGCAGGTGTGCTTGCTATGATAATCAAGGCGCTCTTCAATATGTATAAGAAGGTTCCGAAGGGTACCGTTTCATACATCGTAATTGCGGCATCGTTTATCCTGACTGCATTTCTTGACGTACCCGTTTTAGCCGTTATAATCGGTTGCGCGGCATTTGGCCTTGTAACCTCTCTTTATGCGCAAAGGAGGGCGGGCAAATGATATTTTTAGAATTATTTTTAACCTTCTTTCGAATAGGCGCCTTTACCTTTGGCGGTGGCTATGCAATGCTGCCGCTTATGCAAGAGGCCGTTGTATCAAAGGGTTGGATGGATACACAGTCTATCGTTGATTTTATAGCAGTTTGCGAAAGCACACCCGGTCCCTTTGCCATAAATATGGCAACCTATGTCGGCTCGGAGATGGGCGGTATTTTAGGCTCTGCATGTGCAACACTCGGCGTAGTGCTTCCATCCTTTATCGTAATTTTAATCGTTGCAAAATGCTTTGAAAGGTTTAAAAACAGTCGCACCGTTTCGGGTGTTATGACAGGTCTTAAGCCTGCCGTTGTGGGTCTTATCGGCTCGGCAGTTTTATCTATTGCGGCAACAGTATTTATTCCCGCAGGCTTTAATGTTGATATTTTTAAAACATACGAGTTTTATTGCTCGGCGGTAATATTCATTTTAGCTACCGTACTTGCATTTAAAAAGGTCCATCCGATTATTGTTATACTGATTTCGGCAGTACTTGGTATTGCCGCAGGATATTTGTTATAATGGAATAGGTTAGGCGAAACAATTCTGTTTCGCCACAAAATCTTTGATTTTGCGACAAATTTTTACTAAAAA
>JAXJYT010000103.1:0-1184 GCA_036306845.1 Acutalibacteraceae bacterium
CCTTGGTGTAAAGAAAGGCTATACCGAAGGGCTTCTGCGCAAATCGGTGGTATGTGACCCATTGCGCCGCTTTAACACCAATGACAATACCCCTGCAGTTATTCACCTGCAAATCGTTTCGGGTGATAAAATTAAAATCACAGTTGCCCCTAAGGGCTTTGGAAGTGAGAATATGAGCGGCGTTCGTATGCTAACTCCTGCAGATGGTAGGGACGGTGTGATAGAAGCCGTACTCGATGTTGTGAAAAAAGCCTCTAATAACCCCTGTCCGCCAATGGTAATAGGCGTAGGTGTAGGCGGTGATTTTGAGCAGTGCGCCTATCTTTCTAAAAAAGCGCTCTGCCGTAGTATAAAGGATAGAAATCCCGACCCCTATTATGCCGAGCTTGAACGCGAGCTCTTAGAAAAAATAAATCTTTTAAATATAGGCCCACAGGGTTTTGGCGGCAACACAACCGCACTTGCCGTTAATATCGAGGTTGCGCCCACGCACATAGCAGGGCTTCCTGTTGCGGTAAATATAGGATGCCATGTAACAAGGCACAAAAGTGAAGTGATTGAATGAACAGTAATATAAAAATGGTAGCCCCCTGTCTTTTTGGAATAGAAAGCATTGCCGCGGATGAATTCCGTCGAATGGGCTTTGAAGATGTTGTAACAGAAAACGGCAGGGTATTGCTTTCGGGTGACAGTAATATGCTTGCGCGCGCTAATATAAATTCGCGTTTTGCTGAGCGTATACTTATAAATATGGGGCAGTTCCGCGCCACAAGCTTTACAGAGCTTTTTGACAATGTTAAAGCTATAGCGTGGGAGGAATATATAGGCCGCGAGGATGCCTTCCCCGTAAACGGTTGGAGCATTGATTCGGCGCTTCATAGCATCCCTGATTGCCAGTCAATAATAAAAAAGGCAATAGTAGACCGCCTTTCCTCAAAATACGGCATTAAATGGTTTAATGAAACGGGTCCCGAGTACCGCGTTCGTTTTTCCATCCGTAAGGATGAGGTAACAATGATGATAGACACAAGCGGCGAGGGCCTTCATAAGCGTGGATACCGCCGCAATTCAAACGATGCTCCATTAAAGGAAACCTTAGCGGCGGCTATGTGCGATCTGGCGCGTATCTATCCCGATACTAAAATTTATGATCCGTTCTGCGGTAGCGGTACAATACTTATAGA
>JAXJYT010000104.1:0-7301 GCA_036306845.1 Acutalibacteraceae bacterium
ATGTAATATTCGGTGAAAATGCGCAGGGTAAAACCAATATTTTAGAGGCATTGTGGCTTTTTACGGGCGCTAAAAGCTTTCGTGGCAGTAAAGAGCAGAATTTTATAGGATTTAATAAAGAAAACGCTAAAAACTCACTTTTATTTAATGCTTTAGGTGTAGAAAATGAAGCTCAGATGTGTTTTGGTGAAAAAAGGGAAGCTTTTTTAAACGGAAAAAAACTTTCTTCACCCTCTTCACTTGCGGGAAGCTTTAATGCAGTTGTATTCTGCCCCGATGATTTATCTCTTGTGCGCGACGGTCCCGATAAAAGAAGACGTTTTTTAGATATAGCAATCGGCGGTCTTTATCCTAATTATATTGAGATTTTAAGAAGCTATACCCGCGCGGTACAGCAAAGAAATCAGATTATAAAGGAAAGCCGTTACGATGGCTCACTTTCCGTAATGCTTGACGTATTTGAAACAGAGATTGCCGATATGGGAAGCAAGATAATAAAATACCGTACCGAGTATATAAAAACGCTAAATCAATACGTTTCAAGGATATATAACAGTCTTTCGGGCGGTAAGGAAGAAATGTTGTCGGTGTATGTCGCAAATGTTTGTGATATAATGTTAGCAGATGAATTGAAGAAGGCGCGAAGCGTTGATATTTATACCGGCACGACATCTGTGGGCCCACACCGTGACGATATAGAATTTAATATCAACGGAAACTCGGCTCGAAGCTACGGCTCTCAAGGTCAAAAGCGTAGCGTAGCGTTATCACTAAAGCTTGCGCAGGCAGAGGTTATTAAGAAAATTTCGGGTGAATACCCCGTTTGTCTTTTGGATGATGTTATGAGTGAGCTTGACACCACGCGCCAGAACTACATCTTAAACCATATCCGCGATTGGCAATCATTTATTACCTGTTGTGACCCCGCAAACGTGAAAGAACTGCAGGGCGGAAAGCTGATAAAAGTTAAAAATGGAAAGTGTTAAGTGAAAAGTAAATGTGTGCGCAAAGCGCAAGATATATATAAAGTCGGCATAGCCGACACCATAACTTAACAGTTAACATTTTTCACTCTAAAAATAATTGCTGATTTAAGGATTAAGTTTATGTATATTCATCTTGGAAATAATAAGGTAATAAGAGAAAAGGAAATAATAGGTATTTTTGACCTTGATACCGCAACCGTTTCAAAGAGAACGCGCGATTATCTTGAAAAGGCTGAAAAAAGCGGTAACGTTACCTATGATTCCTTTGAATTACCGAAATCGTTTATAGTGTGCGCCGAAAAAAAGGGTGAAAACCGTGTTTTTCTGTCACAACTTTCAACAACCACACTTCAAAAGAGAAAATTAGCAAATAGCAATTTTAAAACATTTTAATTTTTTAGGGGAAGATAAGTGTTAAATTGAAAGTGGAAAGTGGAAAGTTAATGTGTGCGCAAAGCGCACGATATATATTGTCGGCAACGCCGACACAATAAAACAACACTTAACATCTAACACTTTTAACTTCAAAATCAATTCAATAATATATATTAATATGGTTTTTAAAATTATGAATTGTGAATTATAAATTTAATAATTGCTAATTGTTTAAAAAAGGAGAAAAAAATGTCAGAAGAAATTAAAATTCCCGAAACTGAGATTGTAACCGAAAAGTATGATGAAAGCTCAATTCAGGTACTTGAGGGTCTTGAGGCGGTAAGAAAAAGACCCGGTATGTACATAGGCTCTACGGGTGAGCGCGGTCTTCACCATTTGGTGTATGAGATTGTGGATAACTCTATAGACGAAGCGCTTGCGGGCTACTGTGATAAGATTGAGGTTGATATTCTTGACGACGGTATTATCCGTGTTACCGACAACGGACGCGGTATCCCCGTTGGTATAAATCCTCAAAAGGGTATTCCTACGGTTACCGTTGTATTTACCATACTGCATGCCGGCGGTAAGTTCGGCGGTAGCGGATATAAGGTTTCGGGCGGTCTGCACGGTGTTGGCGCATCGGTTGTTAATGCTCTGTCAAGTTGGTTGGAGGTTGAGGTTAAGGACGGCACCCACGTTTATAAGCAACGCTACGAAAAGGGTAATATAGTGTCTGAACTTGATATTATTGGCGATACTGATGAAACGGGTACTACCGTTACGTTTAAGCCTGACCCGTCAATATTTACCGACACTACCGAATATAATTACGATACTCTGCTGACAAGACTTCGCGAGCAGGCATTTCTTAATGCAGGTATCCGCGTAGTACTTACCGATAAGCGTACCGACGCCTATACCGCAGGCAAAACGGATGACCTATGCTTTGAGGGCGGTATAAAATCCTATGTTGAATACTTACTTGAGGGCACAAAGAAGGAAAGCCTTGTAAGTGAGGTTATATATCTTTCGGGTAAAAAGGGTGATGATACTGCCGAGATTGCACTTTTGTGGTCAACGGCGTACGATAGCAAGATTTTATCCTTTGCTAATACCCTTCACACTATAGACGGCGGTACACACGAGCAGGCATTCCGCCAGACAGTAACAAGAATCGTTAATAAATATGCCCACGATTTCAAGAAAATAAAGGATTCAAGTGATAATCTTAAGGGCGATGATATTTTAGAGGGTCTTGTAGCCGTAGTATCGGTTAAGCTTGCCGATGCGCAGTTTGAAAGTCAAACCAAGGCAAAGCTTGGTAACACCTCTATCGGTCAGTTGGTGCGCGATGTTGTAAACGATCAGCTCTACCGCTTCCTTGAAGAGCATCCGATGGACTCTAAAATAATTCTTGATAAGGCGATTGCCGCATCCAACGCGCGTGAGGCGGCACAAAAAGCGCGTGAGGCTTCCCGTAAGGAATCGGGTATGGGTAAAAAGAGCCGTATGCCCGAAAAGCTTTCCGACTGTATATCAAGCGACCCGAAAAAAACCGAAATCTTTATTGTCGAGGGTGACAGTGCAGGCGGTAGCGCGGTTGAGGGAAGAAACAGTACCTATCAGGCAATACTTCCTCTTTGGGGTAAGATGCTCAACGTTGAGAAGGCGCGTGACGATAAGGTTTACGGCAACGATAAGCTCACCCCCGTTATCGTGGCTTTGGGTACGGGTATCGGTGAAAACTTTAATATAGATACCCTTCGTTATGATAAAATCGTTATTATGGCGGATGCCGACGTTGACGGTAGCCACATCAGAACACTGCTTCTTACCTTCTTCTTCAGATATATGCCCGCCCTTATCGAATCGGGACACATTTACTTGGCGCAACCGCCGCTATTCCGCGTTTCAAAGGGCAAACAGCACTTTGATGCCTTTACCGATGAAGAAAAGGCGCAGTATATTGAACAGTTAGGCGGTACTGCCGACGTTCAACGCTATAAAGGTCTTGGTGAAATGGACCCCGATCAGCTTTGGGAAACCACACTTGACCCCGAACGCCGTACACTTTTACGTGTTACGATGGAGGATGCCGCCTTGGCGGATGAAACCTTCACGATGCTTATGGGTGAAGAGGTAGAACCCCGTAAGCAATTCATTGAAGAAAACGCAGTATTTGCGACAGATCTTGATATTTAAGGAAAGGAGAGCTTAAAAATGGCAAAGAAATTAGAAAACGTGCGTTGGCCCGAAACCGAAGAAACCAACGTACAACCGGTTGAAATTGTTGATGAAGTGCGAAGCAGTATGCTTCAGTACGGTATGTCGGTGCTTGTTGGCCGTGCTCTCCCCGACGTGCGTGACGGCTTAAAGCCGGTTCACCGCCGTATCCTTTATACTATGTACGAAAACGGTCTTACTCCCGAAAAGGCTTACCGTAAGTGCGCCGATACAGTAGGTTCGGTGCTCGGTAGATACCATCCACACGGTGATGCCTCTGTTTACGATGCTATGGTACGTATGGCGCAGGATTTCTCTCTACGCTATCCGCTTATCGACGGTCACGGTAACTTCGGTAATATCGACGGCTATCCCGCCGCTGCCTACCGTTATACCGAGTCCAAGATGAACAGACTTTCCTTACAGATGCTTGATGACATCGATAAGGATACCGTTGATTTCGTACCAAACTATGATGACCGCTTAAAAGAGCCTACGGTTTTACCCGTACGCTTCCCGCAATTGCTTGTTAACGGCTCAAGCGGTATCGCGTTCGGTATGGCAACCGAAATTCCGCCCCACAATTTAGGTGAGGTTATCGATGCTATGTGTTGCCTTATTGACAACCCAGAAGCCGACCTGCCTGAGCTTTGTGAGCACATCAAGGGACCCGATTTCCCGACGGGCGGTATCATTATGGGCAGAAGCGGCATCCGCGCGGCTTATGCTACGGGTAAGGGTAAGATTATCGTTCGCGGTAAGGCAGAAATTGAGGAAACCAAGAACGGCAAGTTCCGTATCGTTATTACCGAGCTTCCCTATAAGGTAAGAAAGAAGGACCTTGTTAAGAAAATTTACGATTTGGCAGCTGATAAGCGTATTGAGGGTATTGATGACGTTGTCGACTACTCCTCTAAACGTGACGGCGGTATCCGTATCGTAGTAGACATCAAAAAGGATGCCAACGCGCAGGTAGTGCTTAACAAGATTTATTCATATACCGAATTGCAGACCACCTTCGGCGCAAACCTTATCGCTATTGTAAACGGCAAGCCGCAAATCCTTACCTTAAAGGAAATGCTTCAGAACAGTATCGATTTCCAATGCGATATTATCCGCCGCCGTACTGCATACGACCGTAAGAAAGCGGCAGAGCGCGCCCATATTTTAGAGGGCTTAAAGGTAGCGCTTGACTTTATTGATGAGGTTATTGCCATCATCCGTAACAGTAAGACAATACCCGAAAGCAAGCAGGCGCTTACCGACCGCTTCGGTCTTGATGATATTCAGACCACCGCTATCGTTCAGATGCAATTAGGTAAGCTTGCGGGTATGGAAAAGCAGAAGATTCTTGATGAACTTAAGGAAAAGCTTGATTTTATTAAGGAATGTGATGAAATATTAGGCTCGCATGCGCGTATACTTGATATTGTAAAGACCGAAAGCCTTAACCTCCGCGATAAGTTTAGTGATGACCGCCGTACCGAGATTTCGGACGTTGCGGGTGAGGTTGACATTGAGGACCTTATCCCCGAGGAAGAGTGTGTTATCACCAAGACGACGGGCGGTTATATCAAGCGCCTTCCCGCCGATACCTATAACGTTCAGAATCGCGGCGGAAGGGGTATAACGGGTATGACTACTCGCGAAGAGGATAATGTTGAGAGTATGTTCGTATGCTCATCGCACGACAGAATTATGCTGTTTAGTAACTTCGGCCGTGTTTACAGAATCAAGGCGTACGAAATTCCCGAGGGCTCACGTACGGCAAAGGGTATCAACATTATTAACGTTGTACCGCTTATGCCTGACGAAAAGATAATGGTAATACTGCCCTGCACCGCCACTGATGAGGATGAGCGTTACGTATGTATGATTACGCGCAAGGGTGTTATCAAGCGTACCCGACTTTCCGACTTTAAGAACACACGCAAGAGCGGTATTATTGCTATCTCTATTGATGAGGGTGATGAATTAGCGCACGTTCGTATGACCGACGGCGATAATGACCTGCTTGTAGCTACCAAGAAGGGTAAGGCTATCAAGTTTAACGAGCTTCAGGTTCGTTCCATGGGCAGAACGGCACGTGGTGTTCGCGCTATGAATATGGCAGAGGACGATATTATCGTTGATATGGCGCTTTGTAAGGAGGATACACGAATCCTTACCGTAACCGAAACGGGCTACGGAAGAATAAGCCCCATTTCTTGCTACCGCTTACAGTCGCGCGGCGGTAAGGGTCTTACCAACTACCGCGTTGAAAAATACGGTGACGTTGCGGCGGTACTCCCCGTTGAAAAGGACGAGGATATCATAATGATTGCATCGAACGGTATTATTATCCGTATTTATGCGGGTGATATAAGCGAATTTGCGCGTCCCGCAAAGGGTGTTCGCGTAATGCGCGTTGCCGAGGGCGAGCGGATTCTGTCGGTTGCAAAGGCAGAGCATGACGAGGGCGAGGTAAACGATGCCCCCGAAGCCGCCGATGCAGATGCAGGCGATGTTGGCGCATCCGATGAATAATCGGATGCACAGTGAAAAGTGAAAAATGTAGGGCGGGGGCAAGTCCCCGCCGAAAGCAACACATAATAATTCGTTATTCATTTATATAGGAGTATTTCTGTTTTGGAAAATAATTTTTACAGTCAGCAAGATTATGGCTTTGGTGTGCCGCCTGTAAATCCCGATGTTGCTGAAAAGCGGGAAACACGCCGAATTGCTGTGCTTATCGGATTGCCGCTCCTGGCATTTTCGGTAATAACGGCGCATTGGTCTAACGTGTACCTTGCGGTAATGGCGGCTTTGGGTTATAGCGCTAACGCGGCGCTTGCGATTGTGCGTGACCCCGCCGTAATGCAGGTGGTACAGGTAGCATTATCAATACTGATATTTACCGTGCCTTATACTATAGCGGTTAAGGTTGCGGGATACAGGGTAAGCGATTTAGTGCCTCTTACAAGAAGTGAAAAGGGAACGGCGTTTCCGTATTTCTTGTTCGGTATCGGTTTTTGCGCCTTTGCCAATATTGCCGTTTCCTATGCGGGTCAGATTTTTGAAAATATGGGCTTTAATTACTCGGTTGACTACGGCGATAACCCAAAGGGCTTTTGGGGCTTCGTGCTCGTTTTTATATCGACCGCCGTTGTACCCGCTTTGGTAGAGGAATTTGCCTGCCGCGGTATTATAATGGGACTGCTTTTAAAGTATAAACAAGGCTTTGCGCTTATCGTATCATCGGTAATCTTCGGTATTATGCACGGCAATTTCGAACAGATACCCTTCGCTTTTTTAGTAGGTCTTATTCTTGGACTTATCCGCATCAAAACGGGTTCTTTGTGGGTATGCGTATTGGTACACGCCTTCAATAATTTTGTGTCGGTAGTATTCGATTTTTTACCCGACGGAAACACAATGGCGCATAATATGGCGTACACTATATTTTTGGGCGTTTGTCTGCTTGCCGCAATCTTCGGAATTTGTAAAATTCCGAATGGGGAAAAGGCATATTCGCTCGAAAACGAAACAGGGGACTTTTGTTCTAAACGCTACAAGTGGTTTTTTACAAGTCCCGTTATCATAATCTTTGCCGTATTAGCATTTATCGAATCATTGGGATTCTTTATAATGGAATAGGTTAGGCGAAACAATTCTGTTTCGCCACAAAATCTTTGATTTTGCGACAAATTTTTTACTAAAAATTTGTCCTATCCC
>JAXJYT010000105.1:0-3630 GCA_036306845.1 Acutalibacteraceae bacterium
TAATCTCGGTTGTGTTTTCTGCCTTTGCGGTGTTAAGACCGACTCTGCGGTAGAGCGAATCTACACGCGCCAAAAGCTCTGTAGGACTAAAGGGCTTTGTAATGTAGTCATCGGCGCCTATCATCAGACCGCTTATCTTATCCATTTCCTGCGACTTTGCAGTAAGCATTATGATACCGATTGAATCACTGCGGCTTCGTATCTCCTTGCAAAGAGTAAAACCGTCCATACCCGGCATCATAACGTCAAGAAGCGCTATCTGAAAGCCATCGGTATCGTTATCAAATATCTCAAGCGCTTCCTCACCCGAGCCCGCTTCAACAGTCTCGTAGCCGACACGCTTAAGGTTGATAACCTCAAACTCGCGAATAGCAACCTCATCCTCAACTATCAGAACTCTTTTCATAATCTTCACCCTTCAATAAGCTTAAACATATCTTTTAGCTCTTCAAAAGTAACATTGATTTCACCGTTTTCAAATACCGTGGCGCAGAAAACCGTATTATCGTTGCGCGCAATTTCGGCAAAGCTACCCTTGTCGTAATCCTTAGACTCAAAGGTATCAATTTCTACGGCAATTATCGTGGCAACGCGACCGCCTACAATACCGTTTTCCGAATCAAAGCTATGAACAATTCGGCGGTGATTTGTAACGTCCTTCGTAATGGCAATCCTACCGATAAGGCGAGACGGTAAGGTAAGGTAATAACCGTCTACCGTATTATGCACCGTTACAAGCTGTGTAGTAAGCTTTTCACCGTTAAAGGAGCACCAGTTCGTATAGTAGAGCTTTTCCTGACTGCCGTCCGCCGCGGGAAGCTCACTCGCAACGGGAATCTCAAGTATTCCGTCACCATTTATATCCTCAAGCATTAGCGCCGAGGCGCGAAGTGTTTTGGTATTTTCGTAGGCGTTTTCGGTATCAAGCAGAGGATTTACAAGCTCACCGTTTTGAAGGAACAACACCTCGGTAACCGCGCCGACACCCTTAATCTCGTCAATATAAATTGCAGATTTTCCGTTTGAAAGGTCGGCAAGGCGGGGCGCTTGTGCGGTTTTTACCGCCGAATCCATCATACAGCCCGCGGTTTGCTGTATTCCGCCCTCATGCAGATTATATACGGTGGCTTTGTTTACGCCCTCGGTAGCGTTAAGCAGATGTATGAATATTTCATTTTCACCATCACCATCAAGGTCGCAGCAGAGGAAGCCCGTATACTGTTGAAGCATACGTTGGGTCAGTACGTCGCCCGAAAGTGAATATACCGCCAACTGTTTTTCACTGCTTCCGTAGATTTCCCAACCTACGAGTATTTCAAGCACGCCGTCACCGTCAAGGTCACAGAAATCCACCATCTCAACGCCCGCCGCTACAATCGACTGGTCGGCAACCGACTTCCATTCCTCACCCTTGCGGCGAATAACGTTAACGTGCATATTAATAAGCTCATCATCGCTCGTACTGTAAAATGCCAGTGCTTCAAAGGTGGCATCACCGTCAATATCCTCTAAGATAACGGCGCTACGGCGGTCACCCGAAGTCGGATATTTAAGCGTATAACCAACACCCGCGCTGTTTTTAAGCGCCTCACCAATAGGGCGCATATCACCCGTAAGCTCAGGTGGCGCAAGCAACTCTTCCGTATCAAATACAAGCAGGTCACAACCGCAAAGGCTTATGGCACAAAGTACGCAGAGCAACGCGGCAAGCAGCTTTTTAATCTTCACGGTAATCCCCCCTTTTGTCTTTAAAACATAATAATCCATTTTGCATATTTATACATAATAGATTATATCATAACGCAACAGAAAAATAAAGTGTTTTTTACGTAATAAAATAAATATATTTGCACGAATATTATTGAAAAAATTTGCCTTTTATTGTATCATTATTTTTAGTTTCAATAGCGCGAGGTGCAATATGAACGAAAAACGATTTGAACAACTGCTTACCACGGTGCAAAAGCCCGGCAGATATGCAGGCGGTGAGGTAAACGCCGTAATGAAGGATAAGTCGGCGGTAGATGTCCGCTTTGCATTCTGCTTCCCCGACACCTACGAGGTTGGTATGTCACACCTTGGTATGAAGATACTTTATTCACTGTTTAACAGCCGTGAGGATATCTGGTGCGAGCGCGCCTTTGCCCCTTGGGGTGATTTTGGCGAGGTTATGCGGCAAAACGATATTCCGCTTTTTGCGCTTGAAAGTCGCGATTATATAAAGGATTTTGATTTTGTAGGATTTACGCTTCAGTATGAGCTTTCGTATACCAACATCCTTTATATGCTTGATTTAGCGCGTATTCCGCTACATACAAGTGACCGCACCGACTGGTCTACCCCCGTTGTCGTTGCGGGCGGACCGTGCGCTTGTAACCCTGAGCCGCTTTGCGATTTCGTTGATATATTCTTTTTGGGTGAGGGCGAAAAGGTTGATTTAGAGGTTATTGATTTATATAAAACCGTAAAGAAAAACGGTGGCACACGTCGGGATTTCTTGCGCGCCGCCGCTCAGATAGAGGGTGTATACGTACCCTCGCTTTATGATATAGAGTATAACGCCGACGGTACGGTAAAGGCGGTAGCACCCCAAGAAAATGCGCCTTGCCCCATAAAAAAGCGCATTGAATTGGAACTTGACCAAAGCTTTTATCCCGAAAGCTTTGTGGTACCCTATATCGAGATTGTTCACGACCGCGCCGTTCAGGAAATTTTCCGCGGTTGTATCCGCGGTTGCCGCTTCTGTCAGGCGGGCTATATCTACCGCCCCGTAAGAGAAAAAAGTCCCGATACGATATGCCGTCAGGCGCGCGCGCTTTGTGAGAGCACAGGCTATGATGAAATTTCACTTTCAAGCCTTTCGACAAGCGACTACACGAAGATAGAGGAATTGCTTGACGGAATGCTTAACTACACCGAAAAGGCGGGTGTCAGTCTGTCCTTGCCATCACTTCGAATTGATAATTTTTCTGAAGAGCTTATTGAAAAAATAAACAAGATGCGCAAAAGCGGTCTTACCTTTGCACCCGAGGCGGGTACGCAACGCCTTCGCGACGTAATAAACAAAAATATTACCGAGGAAGAAATTTTAAGCTCCTGCCGCACCGCCTTTAAGAGCGGTTATACGGCAGTTAAGCTGTACTTTATGATGGGACTTCCCACCGAACGTGATGAGGATATCGTCGGTATTGCCGAGCTTGCGCAGAAAATCGTTGACCTTTACTATGGTCTTCCTGAAAAGCCGAAGGGTAAGGCGGTAAATGTTTCAATCAGCGTAGCAAACTTCGTGCCCAAGCCACACACGCCGTTCCAATTTGAGCCGCAGATTACGCGTGAGGAAATGATACGCCGCCAGCAGCTACTCAAAGACAGTATACATAGCCGCAAAATCACCTTTAACTATCACGAAAACCGCACAAGCTTTTTAGAGGGCGTTTTTGCTCGCGGTGACCGCCGCCTTGGCGCAGTTATCGAAGCGGCATATAAAAAAGGTTGTCAGTTTGACGGTTGGGACGAATGCTTTAATCTCGATTTGTGGCTCGAGGCATTCGATGAGTGTGGCATAGCCCCCGAATTTTACGCCAACCGCCGCCGCGAATACAGCGAAATTACCCCTTGGGAGCATCTTGA
>JAXJYT010000106.1:0-6925 GCA_036306845.1 Acutalibacteraceae bacterium
ATACAACTCATCTTGTATATACATTTTATATTATTACTTTTGAAAACACCAATGTGCCGATTTGATACGGCGAAAATATATGTGTGATTGTCGGTTGTTTTAAGTTTGTTTTCTCGAATCCGTTGAGAACAACCGTACCAAGTCTGGAGCCTCGACACGCATTTCGCGTGCTGAGGTTCTTCTTTTTTATGGTTTTTACCTCGCGTCCCATGTTGGTTATGAACACTCGGACCAAAAAATCTAAGGACTAAAGTTCTTGGATTTTTTATTTTTTTCTTTATTTTTATAAAAATTGTGGTATAATAATATTCACTTATTTATTTTTTCGGAGGCGAATAGTATGCGGATTATAGATTTTCATACACATATTTATCCGCAAAAGGTGGCACAGAAAGCAACCGACAGTATCAGTAAATTTTATGAGCTCGAGGGTGGCGGTATGTGCGGTACCGCTGAACAACTTATTGAACGCGGTGATATTGCGGGAATAAGTGAATTTGTTGTTCTTCCTGTTGCTATAAAACCCGACCATGTCAGGAACATTAATCATTTTATCACAGAACAGGTGGCAGAAAATCCGCGTTTTTACGGTTTTGGTACAGTTCATGCCGATATGGAAAATATCTGTGAAGAATTTGAATATATAAAAGATAACGGTTTGCTTGGCATAAAGATGCATCCTGATACACAGCTTTTCAATATTGATGATGAAAGACTTTTTCCTCTGTATGCTATGGCAGAGGGGAAATTACCAATAATTTTTCATACGGGTGACCCAAGATATGATTTTTCACATCCCGCGCGTCTTCGCAGAGTGCTTGACAAGTTCCCTGAATTAGAGGTTATAGCGGCACATTTCGGTGGATATTCAATGCAGGATACTGCATATAAATACCTTAAGGATACAAAATGTTATTTTGATATTTCAAGTTCACTTATGTTTATGAAACAGGGTGAGGCAGAGCATTATATAAATGCATACGGTGCAGAACGTATGCTATACGGTACTGATTTTCCGCTTTGGGACCCTGTAGTGGAGGTAAAGCGTTTTCTGGAGCTACAGTTAAACGCTTCGCAATTTGATAAAATTTCTCATCAAAACGCACTTCGTATACTAAAAAAATAATAAAAAAGTATTGACTTTCAAGGCTTTAAATGATAAAATATCAAAAAAGTAAATGCTATGAAGATATTAAGCGGAAATTATCTGCGCTTGAAGAGAGTCGTTGGTTGGTGTAAAACGACAGGCAGCATTTTCGTGGTCTCGTATCGGAGCAGGGTTTCGGAAATTAAAAGTATGAAATCTCGGGTGAGCCCGTAATAGCTCAAGGGTTTGATAGAACCTGATGAGTGGTCCTTTTTTGGGGGCAATACGGGTGGTACCGTGGGCAATTTAGTATTGTTCATCCCGCAGAGATTTTCTCTGTGGGATTTTTTTATTAAATAAATCGCTTCAAGATATTATAAAGGTGAGGTAAATTATGAAAAAATTGTTTGTATCTGACATTACATTGCGCGTTGCGGCGGAGGAATTGGGTCACGAGCTCTCATTCCGCGAAAAGCTTAATATTGCATCTCTTTTGCAACAAACAGGTGTAAATTCTATTGAACTACCCTTCATTAAGTCGGGTAGGGAGGATACTGTAGTTTATCGCACCATTGCAGAGTCGGTATCGTGTGCTATTTGTATTCCGTGTGACAGTGAGGATTCAATAAATGCAGCGACCGAGTGTGTAATGGCAAATCCACTTACTGTTATTCAAATTTGCCTACCCGTTTCCACAGTTCAGATGGAATATTCGTATCATATTAAGGCGCCTAAAATGCTTGAAAAAATTGCCGCACTTTGTTCATATGCAAGTACTGTTTGTGAGAATGTCGAATTCGTTGCACGTGATGCAACACGCGCTGAAGAAGGCTTTGCATTACAATGTTCCAAAATTGCTTTTGAAAACGGCGCCAAGGCAGTCACCATATGTGACGATAGCGGTATTTGTTTCCCTGAGGAATTGGCAAAACTTGTTAGCGAAATAAAGGCGTTACAATTAGGTAACGTATATGTTCAGACCTCCGATAAGCTTCAGTTTGCCGCTGCTTGTGCGGTTGCTTCGGTGGTTGCAGGCGCGGATGGTGTAAAGACCTCTGCGGTAGGTGAAGATTATCTTAAAACCGATGTTATTGCCGATATAATTCGTGCCAAAGGTTCGGTACTCGGCATTGATAGTAATCTTGATGTAACTGCAATCCATAATATCGTATCCGGTGTTGTTTCTAAAGATAAAAAGGATATAATCACAAGCAATACAATTGATACTGCAACACTTTCAAACGAATGCACGCTTGCTGATATTGCCGCTCAGATTGATGCATTGGGTTATGAATTATCCGATGGAGACATTGGGAAGGTTTACGATGAATTTAAGCGCGTAACCACTAAAAAGGGCGCTATCGGTACTCGTGAGTTAGAGGCAATAATCGCATCAACCGCAATGCAGGTGCCATCAACGTATCATCTTATAAACTACGTTGTTAATAGCGGTAATATTATTAACGCTACCGCAAATATTACGCTTGAAAAGGATGGAGAAACGCTTACGGGTGTAAGTATTGGCGACGGTCCAATTGATGCCGCTTTTCACGCTATTGAGCAAATTGTAGGCTTCCATTATGAGCTTGATGATTTTCAAATTCAAGCAGTTACTAAGGGCAGGGAAGCTATCGGCTCATCGCTTATCCGTCTCAGAGCAGATGGTAAGCTTTATTCGGGCAACGGTGTTTCTACAGACATTATAGGTGCATGTATCCGTGCATATATTAATGCTCTTAACAAAATAGTATACGGAGAAAACTAATATGAAATTTGCTTTTTCTACAAAAAATATAGAATCGGCATCATTTTTAGAGCTTTGTAATAAGACCGCAGAATATGGATTTTCAGGCTTTGAAATTTTTGATGCAAAGGCACAAAAGAAAATTCACGAAGATAGCATTTTTCGTTCATCAGTGCGTGCCGGCGCTAAAAGAAAGCTTGTAAACCGCCATATTGATATAGCTTCACTTAAGTATCCGACTGCTGTTTGCGGCGATACCGATGCCGAGGATTTGGCTGATTATGTTGAGATAGCAGCAACGGTCGGATGCACTAACGTTACTGTTGAGCTTGCGACACTTGATGCCGATATACTTATTTCTGTACTTACACCCGCCGTAAAGCGTGCCGAGGTGTTGGGCGTTACCGTACTTGTTGAAACAGTAGGGGAATACTCTCATACCGAAAATGTGCTTAAGGTTATAAATCTTTTTGAAACCGCCGCGATTGGTGTTGCTTGGAATATCCGCGCTACTTTTTTTGAAGGTAACGAAACCGCCGATAACACCATACAAACATTGGGTGCGTATATTACCTTTGCGCGTATCGGTGACCGCAAAAATGATGTCAACGTACTTCTTGGCGAGGGAGAACTTCCCGTAACCGATTTTATAAACGCTTTAAAATCGCTGAACTTTGACGGCTTTATTTGTGTTGATTGGAACGATGAAATAACCTCTGCCGATATTGTGCTCACTCATTTTATAAGCTATATGAGTCGCATAACCGATAACGGTAAAAACACACGTCCCGTTTACTATAATCGCAGTAAAACGGGCACACATCCTTGGAAAAAGTTTGATGTTGTAGACCTTACTTTTTCTCAGGTGCTTGATAAGATGGTTGAGTGTTATCCGGACCAATATGCCTTTAAGTACACAACGCTTGATTATACACGTACCTATTCGCAGTTTCGTGATGATATTGATAATGCCGCAGCCGCGCTTATTTCTTTAGGTGTAAAGGCGGGTCACCACGTTGCTATATGGACAACTAATATACCTCAGTGGTTTATTACGTTCTGGGCTACCGTTAAAATTGGTGCAGTACTTGTTACCGTTAATACCGCATATAAAATACACGAAACCGAATACCTTTTGCGTCAGTCTGATACACATACCCTTGTTATGATAGAGGACTGCCGCGATAGCAATTATAAAGCTATTATGGAGGAGCTTTGCCCCGAACTTAAGACTCTTAAGAAGGGCAGTCCTCTTTATTCTAAAAAGCTTCCGTTCTTACGTAATATTGTAACGGTCGGATTTCAGATGGATGGTTGCCTTGAATGGAATGAAATGATGGCGCGTTCAAGCCTTGTTCCAAAGGAAGAGGTGCGTCGCCGTGCCGCTATGGTTAAACCCGATGACGTATGTAATATGCAGTATACGTCGGGTACTACGGGCTTCCCTAAGGGCGTAATGCTTACACATAGAAATATTGTTAATAACGGTAAAATAATCGGTGACCGTATGGATATTTCCACTGCAGACCGTATGATGATTCAGGTGCCGATGTTCCACTGCTTTGGAATGGTGCTTTCAATGACAAATATGATGACTCACGGCGGTACAATGTGTCCAATGCCGTATTTTTCACCAAAATCCTCACTTGCTTGTATAAACGATGAAAAAATCACCTGCTTTAACGGTGTGCCTACAATGTTTATTGCAATGTTTAATCACGAGGATTTTAAAAAGACCGATTTCTCATATGTTCGCACAGGAATTATGGCGGGCGCTAACTGTCCTCCTGAACTTATGCGCAGAGCAGCAGATGAAATGAATATGCGCGAAATTTTAAGTGTTTACGGTCAGACCGAAGCATCACCCGGTTGCACAATGGGTGAGGTAAATGAGGACCTTGACCACCGTGTAGAAACCGTTGGCAGCGCTTTTCCGGGTGTCGAATGTAAAATTATCGATCCCGAAACAGGTGAGGAATTACCCGACGGTGAGAATGGCGAATTTGTTGCGCGTGGATATAATATAATGAAGGGATATTATAAAATGCCTAAAGCCACCGAGCAGACCATTGATAAGGACGGTTGGCTTCATAGCGGTGATATCGCTTGTCGCACAAGTGACGGTTATTTTAAAATTACGGGAAGACTTAAGGATATGATTATCCGCGGTGGAGAAAACCTTTATCCGCGTGAAATCGAAGAGTTTTATCTTACGCATGATAAGGTGCGCGATGTTCAGGTAGTTGGTGTTCCCGATAAGCGTTACGGTGAGGAATGTTGTGCATGGATTATCCTTAAAAAAGGTGAAAATGCCGATGAAGAAGAAATGCGTAAATACGGTGAAGACCATATGGCAAAGCATAAGGTGCCGCGTTATTTCTACTTTGTAAATGAATTTCCGATGAACGCCGCAGGAAAAATTCTAAAGTACAAAATGCGCGAGGAAGCTATTGAATTTTTAAATTTAAAATAAAAAACTCTTGACAAATAAAAAATTCGGTAGTATAATCATTAAAAATTAAATTAAAAGCTATGATGAAGACGGTTTCAACCGTATGTTTTAAAGAGAGTCGGGGACGGTGAAATCCCGATAAACTAAAGTTGATATACCTATCACTTCGGAGCTGAAGGTCCCAAAGCATATTGCAAGTAGGGCTTTTCGTGATTGCTGCGTAAAGGCATACGGCTTGTTGGAGCCTGAGTGGTGCATATTTGCACAATTTGAGTGGTACCGCGGGTATTGTTTGTTCAAGACTCGTCTCAAAGAAATTTGAGGCGAGTCTTTTATATTTTTAATTTATTTTAGTAAAGGAGTAATGCAAAATGAACAGTCAAAAAGCAATGAACAGTCTTGTGGAGATAGCATCTCGAATTAAGGAGATGCGCGAAATTATGGGCTGGTCTATAGCAGATATGGCACAAAAAACCGAAGTTAGTGAAGAACAGTACAATCTGTTTGAAAGCGGTTCAGCTGATATTCCTTTCTCTTTTATTCATAAATGCGCGTTAGTATTTGATGTAGAGCTTACCGAGCTTATCGAGGGTCGTTCCGCAAAGCTTTCAAGCTATACCGTAACCCGTAAGGGTGAAGGTCAGGAAACTGCCAAGGAAGACGGTATAAATATAATGAACTTAGCACCTAAATTTCGTGATAAAATCGCTCAACCGTATTGGGTGCGCTATGAATATAATGCCGCACAACAAAACAAGCCGATTCATCTTACAAAGCATTCGGGTCAGGAATTTGACTTGGTTCTCAGCGGCTCGTTAAAGGTACAAATAGGTGAGCATACAGAGGTTCTCCACGAAGGCGACAGTATTTACTATAATTCCTCGACACCGCACGGTATGATAGCGGTTGACGGCAAGGATTGTGTATTCTGTGCAGTTGTGTTACCGGGCGAAAATACTGCAGAAACAACCGTTACAAAAAGTATTGCTTCTGCAAAAACATCGGAATCGCTCGTTTGTGAAAAATTTGTTGACGTTGAAGAAGATGAAAACGGTTGTCTTAAAAAGATTGATTTTAAGAATACAGACACCTTTAATTTCGGCTTTGATATCGTTGACGGTATAGCTGAAAAATATCCCGACAAGCTTGCTATGCTTCATCTTGATGTTAATAAAAACGAACGTCGCTTTACCTTTAAGGATATAAAGCGTGCCTCTAACCAAGTTGCCAACTATTTCACATCGCTTGGAATTAAGCGCGGCGATAAGGTAATGTTGGTTTTAAAACGCCATTATCAATTCTGGTTCTGTATGGTAGCGCTTCATAAAATCGGTGCGGTGGCAATCCCCGCTACAAATCAGCTTAAGGACCACGACTTTGAATATCGCTTCAATGCGGCGGGCGTTAAGGCACTTGTTTGTACCGCTGACGGTGATACCGCAGAAATTGCCGAGCGTGCCGCTAAGAATTGCCCGCAAGTTGAAAGTCTTATTTTGGTTGGTGCCAAGCGTGACGGTTGGCACGATTTTGATAGCGAGTATAAGCTGTACACCGGTAAGTATGACCGCCCCGAAGATGCTTCCGCAGGCGATGATATTGCGCTTATGTTCTTTACGTCGGGTACAACCGGTAATCCTAAAAT
>JAXJYT010000107.1:0-6244 GCA_036306845.1 Acutalibacteraceae bacterium
GGGAGTTGCTATCACGTTCTGATAGCTGCTCCCATTTTTTATTGGGTAATATTACCGCATCGGGATTTTTGATTACCGCGTTAATTCTTTTAAAGCCGAGGCGCTCATAAAATCCTTCAAGCTCCTTCGTAGCAGGCTTTAAGAAAAGCGGTGCATTGGTAGTTTTTATTACGTTTTTGATAAGGTCTGACATATATCCCTTGCCACGATACTGATTATCTGTAGCGGCGGCATATATATAATATATAGGTGTATTTTTACCCTTGAAATTCAGTACACACGGAATTTTAAAGAGCATTGATACGGTAGCACCATCTATTTCCTTGGTTTCGATAAAGTCGCTAAAACCTTCAAAAAGGCGGGTGTCAAATGGCTCACTGCTACCGAATGCCGATTTATAAATATTTATACATTCAAGATTTTTCATACGTCTTCCTTTTTACTGCAGGCATATTTTTTGAGTAATATATCGGGGTGATATGATAGCTTCGCACGGCGAAGACCTTCAAGTCCCAAATCGTTTTCGCGGTTAATATATTCATAATCGTAAAGTTCGTTTTTAGCAAATTCGCGGTTTATTACGGTATACGCTGTTGCGTAATCCTTCAGTGCCTTTTCAATATGAATATCAAACACCTTACTGTTTATGGGAGAACCCACCGTAAATGCAACCACCCTGTTATCTACGTAGATGGCACCGCCCTTACAGAAAAAAGCATCCATATTATCAAGCAATATATTTATGCCGTTTCTTTCCCCTTCAAATTCGATGTCACTTTTATCCGAATTTTCGGCGTACCAATCCGCCGCGCAACACTTTACATCCTGTATATTTTCCTTTGTTATTGGACTATAGTGCCAATTATGTTGCTTTGAAAAGGATGAAATATGATTGCGCTTTGAATGATATTTTTTACCTGCAAGCGTAGAAAGTTTTTCGGTTTTATATATATAATCGAATTCGTTACGGCTTTCAAAAAAAGAATAATATTGCCCGTAAATCGCGCAGAACTGTTCAAATCTTGCGCCCTCCTGCGCCCAGATGTCAGGAAATTCCTTGCCCGAATATTCCCTTAGAAGCGCCATTCCTTTTTGCATATCACCGTAGGGTAAATTGAATATATCGCCGCCCTCGAATGCCGATTTAAGAAACAGAATGCCATCCTCTATACAGTATTGGTTGTTATAAAGCGCCTGCCACATAGCAAGATTTGCCACCGTTGTTTCACAGGTAAATTCGTTTTCATCTTTCAAATACGGTGCCATAAGCGGAATATCATTCACCGTTATTTTTTTAAATTCCATAAAACTTCCCCATACTTTAAATTACACTATTATTTTAACACTTTTTTCTGTATTTTCAACATAAAAAAACAAGGGCATTTTGCCCTTGTTTAAAATTTATTTTATCGGAACCAATATTGCGGTATCAGCTTCAAGCTTGCT
Source organism: Acutalibacteraceae bacterium (assembly GCA_036306845.1). GTDB lineage: Bacteria > Bacillota > Clostridia > Oscillospirales > Acutalibacteraceae > UBA737. The sequence goes on from JAXJYT010000107.1 coordinate 1,447, forward strand.
GCCCGAAATACCGTTTAGCGTACATAATTCATCAACGTCGGCAAAATACCGCCTTGCGATATCCCAAATACTCTCCCCTGCGCTTGCAAAATAAATTGTAAGCGGAAAACTGTTTTTTGGTGTAAGCGTTTCCTTTTCATTTATTTTAACGTCCACAATAAGCGGCATCTTTTTGCATTCGTAAATAGCGGCGCTTATAAGCAAATCTACACGAAGCTCCATATTACCGCCCGTAATTGTATAGCTGCTTGAATTAACGTTGATTTTAGGCTTACAGGTAAGATTTTCACCCTCTGCATCACACGCGCACTTATAAGAAAAATCAATCGGTTTTTCATAAAAATACGGTATATTTTCGCTATCGTATGCGATTATGTATGCCGTAACGGTACCGTTTATACAAAGATTCCCCTCAACAAACTTTGCGTTGTGTGTCATTACCTCGCACCAGAGGTCAGCTACCGCACAGAGCGTACCCTCTGAAAACTCGATATTCTTTTTGCAGTTAAAGGTATCGTTTATATTTTGCACCATTTTATTAAAGCACACGTTATCCCTTACAATATCGGCCTGATACTTTTTAGAATATGCATCAAAGATTACGTCAATATCATTATCGCAGTAGCATTCACAACTTACAAGTATTTTGGCGTTAAGGCTAAAGCTTCTGTTGGAGCCGTTTGCATTGGTGCGCGGTTTAATTTCAAGGTAGCAGACATTAGCCTTTGCTTCGCAAGAGCAGGTCTCGTTGGCGCCCTCAATTTCGATAAGCTGGCTAAACGGAAGAGTACTTCTTACCGTTTGCGCGGCACCGCTTTTTGGACAGTAAAGCATCGTAATTATAAGCTCGCCCTTAACAGAAGCCTTGTTTTGAAGCAACTTGCAGTCGGTTATTGCGGCGCTCGCATCGTAGCGTATCAAAGAACGTATATCGCCCTGACCGCCCGACAATTCAATTTCTTCATCTAAAATAACATATTTATCTGCGCAACCCATCGGCACCGTAGCTTTAGCAACGCCGCGCAAAAGCTCGATGCTTTTATCGTCCACATCGGAGATTACTTCGTCGCACTTACGGCGTGTGACCTTAATATAAATACCAACCGCGCCGTGTATATCAATCTTTCTGCCCGTCACCGCACGGCAATTTATATATTCGCATTTACTGTGCGCCGATAGTGCTACTGCGCTCATTTCACCCGTTGCCTCAAAGCTTTTTGAAAAAGGATACTGATATTCGTAGGAATTTAAAGCGCCGCTACCGTCACAGTAAATGACTGTTACCGTAACCGAGCCGTCTACCGTAACAGTACCGCCGTTTATTCCCTTTGAGGATATACGCGATACCGCCCTGCATTTAAGGATTTTTTGAATATCCGGACAATAATCAGGCAGGGTAAAATCAACATCTATCGGTTGCTCTGCCGAATCGCAAAATACGGTTTCATTTGAATATACGGGAATTCTAATATTTTTCTGTTCCACAAGCAAAAACCTCGTTCCATTATTCTTTTTTATAATGATTGTAGTTAGTCGAAACGCTTAAAAGTGTTCCGACAAGCCACTTTACAAGTGGCTTTAGCAAAATTAAATTCTAATATTTAATTTTGCAGCGAAACAGGATTGTTTCGCTTAACCTATGCCATTATTAAATAATATTCGCGAGGTTTTTCATTTATGCAATATAAAAAGGGCAGATATTAAATCTACCCTTTTAGTTTTATTCAAGCTCAAATGCGCCGGTATAAAGTTGATAGTATACACCCTTTTCGGCTATTAACTTTTCGTGACTTCCGCGCTCGATTATTCTGCCGCCATCAAGCACCATAATTACATCGGCATTTCTGATAGTCGAAAGACGGTGCGCGATAACGAAAACCGTTCTGCCATTCATAAGACTGTCCATACCCTTTTGCACTATTGCTTCGGTACGGGTATCTATAGAGGACGTTGCCTCGTCAAGAATCATAACGGGCGGATTTGCAACTGCCGCACGGGCAATAGCAATCAACTGTCTTTGACCCTGCGACAAATTAGCGCCGTTGTTAGTAAGCTCGGTATTATAGCCATCGGGAAGGCGTGTTATGAAGTCATCGGCGCCCGCAAGCTTTGCCGCGGCGATGCACTGTTCATCGGTAGCCTCCAACATACCGTAACGGATATTTTCCATAACGGTACCCGTAAACAGATTTGTTTCCTGTAAAACTATACCGAGTGAGCGGCGAAGGTCGCTCTTTTTAATTTTGTTGATGTTTATGCCGTCATAACGGATTTTACCGTCGGCAATGTCATAGAAGCGGTTAAGAAGATTTGTAATGGTGGTCTTACCCGCACCCGTAGCGCCAACAAAGGCAACCTTTTGACCGGGCTCAGCATAGATATCAATGTTATGAAGCACCGTCTTTTCACTTGTATAACCAAAATCAACGTCTAAAAGCCTTACGTCGCCCTTTAGCTCTGTAAAGGAAACGCTACCGTCACCGTGAGGATGCTTCCAAGCCCACTTGCCCGTTTGCTCATTGGTTTCGGTAATATTGCCGTTTTCATCAATTTTAGCATTTACAAGCGTTACGTAGCCGTCATCAGCCTCTGCCTCGGCATCCATAAGGTCAAGTATTCGCTCGGCTCCCGCAAGACCCATAACAATGGAATTGATTTGCTGAGAAACCTGATTAACGTTACCCGTAAACTGCTTGGTCATATTAAGAAAAGGTATTACAACGCTTATGCCAAAAACAACCTCTTTACCTAGCGCCTTTGAAATACTGATGTTGGTAAATCCCTCAGACAATAGAAAAATACCGCCTACGGTAGCGATAATAACGTATAAGATATTACCGATATTCATATTTATAGGGCCTAATAGATTGGCGTAGCTATGCGCCCTTCTGCTATCCTCATAAAGAGCGTTATTGATTTCATCAAAGTCTTTCTGACTGTTCTTTTCGTGGCAGAACACCTTGATAACCTTTTGACCGTTCATCATTTCCTGAATAAAGCCTTCGGTTTTGCCGACCGCTTTTTGTTGGCGGATAAAGTATTTTGCCGAGCCGCCGCCTACCTTTTTGGTGACAAACATTAATAAAAACACACCGAAGATTACGATTAAGGTCATCCATACACTATACCAGAGCATTATAAAGAATATTGTAATAACAATAAGTCCTGCCTGCAAAATAGCGGGGATTGCCTGTGATACAAGTTGACGGAGTGTATCAATATCGTTGGTATAATGGCTCATAATATCGCCGTGCTTATGGGTATCAAAATATCTTATCGGCAAATTCTGCATACCCGAAAACATCGCCTTACGCGATTTGCTTAAAAAGCCCTGCGTAATAAAAGCCATAAGCTGTGTATGTGTAAATACGGATACCAAGGAAATTCCGTAAAGGGTCGCCAAGGTTACTATTTTGGGTATGATAAGCGCTTTAGCCGAATCCCAATCGCGACTTATATACCACTGCTCAATAAGCGCGATAATCTGTTGATTGAAAATTGCGGGCATAGTATTGATAATTGCCGAAAAAATGATACAGGCAATAGTAACGGGCATCAGTACGGGATAGCTGTTAAAAAGCATTTTCAGTACCCTTTTAAGAGTGTTGCCGTTGAATTTGGGACGTGGTCTGCCCATCATAGCGCCCTTGCCCATCGGCATATTCGGTTTACTCATCGCCTACACCCCCATTTCTTTGCTGCTCGTACACGTCGCGGTAAATTTCACTGGTTTCAAGCAAATCAGTATGGGTACCGACAGCCGAAATTTTACCGTTATCCATAACGATAATAAGGTCGGCGTGTTGTACAGATGAAATTCTTTGAGCAATTATAAGCTTTGTGGTTTCGGGAATAAATTCATTAAATCCCTTGCGGATTAACGCATCGGTTTTGGTATCAACGGCACTTGTAGAATCATCAAGAATGAGTATCTTGGGATTTTTAAGCAGTGCTCTTGCGATACAAAGTCTTTGCTTCTGACCGCCCGAAACGTTGGTACCGCCCTGCTCAATATAGGTATCGTAGCCGTCGGGGAATTTTTCTACAAATTCATCCGCCTGAGCTAATTTACAAGCGTAACGGATTTCTTCATCGGTGGCGTTTTCATTACCCCAACGTAGATTTTCCTTAATGGTACCCGAAAACAGTTGGTTCTTCTGAAGCACCATTGCAACGCTGTCACGAAGCGTTTTGATATCATATTCCCTTACGTCAACACCGCCTACAAGCACAGAGCCCTCGGTTACGTCATAAAGACGGGGAATCAGCTGAACAAGTGATGATTTACTTGAACCCGTACCGCCAATGATGCCTACCGTCATACCCGATTTAATATCGATATTAACGTTTTCAAGCGCATAGCGTTTTGCCTTGTCGGAATACTTAAAGCTTACGCCCTTAAACGCAATATCACCGTTTTTAACCGAAGTTACGGGATTTTGCGGATTAGAAAGCGACGGAGTTTCATCTAACACCTCACATATACGCTTCATTGATTCTATCGAAATGGTAATCATCACATAAATCATTGAAAGCATCATAAGTGATATCAGTATCTGAACACCATAGGTAAGCATTGCCGAAATCTGACCCACGTCAACGGTGGTACCACCCGTTGTAATTACAAGGAATGCGCCGAGCATCAAAATACCGACCGTGTTAAAGTACATACAAAACTGCATTGTGGGGGTATTAAGAGCAACGATTCGCTCTGCCTTGGTGAAATCACGGCAGATGTCATCGGATGCGCGACTGAACTTTTCCTTTTCAAATTCTTCACGCGAAAAGCCCTTTACAA
>JAXJYT010000108.1:0-18921 GCA_036306845.1 Acutalibacteraceae bacterium
GTTATACATATATACGTTCTTATCGGGAGCGGCAATAGAAATGTTATTACCGGGCATACCCTCGGCTACATATATAAGGTTGTTATAAAACCAGCTTCTCTGTGCGCCCTTTTGCACCCAAAGACGACCGTGACCGGGCTTTGCGCCCCAAAGGTCATTTTCGCTTATATTGTAGCGGAAAATGTTATCGGTTGTGTTTGTGGACTCCCAGGCACTGCTCCAGTGAATGTTACATACCATTACCGATTCACCGCGGTTATGGTGTGTATAGTTATACTGCATTATGCTGTTTGTAACACCGCCATCGTAGTCGAAGGCGCCGCAGTCGTTCGTACCGCCGTTATCAAGAGCATAAACCTCATTATACTGAACAAGGATTTCGTTTGAAAGCGAGAACCAGATTGCCGCGTTACTGTCATAACGGTCGGGATGGTATACAAGGTTATTTTCAATAACAACGCCGTTACCAACAGAACCATCACAACCGTGTATAAGTATTGCGTTGGTGGTGTAGCTTATATCGTTATTACTGATAAGAACATTTGTATGTGGAAACCAATCGGCCTCATCGTTTTCGAAATAATAGCCTTGCTGATATATGTTTTTGTAAGCATTATTAACATAAACACCTGTACCGCTACGGCCTAAATTTTTAATTGTGTTGTTATCAACAAGAATATCATTGAACGCGGTTGGAATCTCCTCGCCGCCTGCAAAAGTATAGAAAACAACGCCTCCGCCTGCGCCTGTTCCGTACCAAAGCTCGCCACCCGCGTCGCTCTTTGCGCTGTTTTCTGATTTGCTCAAATCGGAAACAACATCGTTAATCTTACAGTCGGTTATATATATGTGGTCGAGTGTGCCATATTCCTTACCAACAACAAGCACGCCCACACGCGCACCGGGTGTACCCGTAGCGGGGTTCTTAAGCTCCAAATCAGAAATTTCCCAATATTCCTGATTGATAAGCTGGATTACGGCACCCTTATTTTCAAGTGCACCCTTGGCATTTATTACGGGAAGTGCGTCGCCGCCGTATTTACTCATACGGATAACGCCATTCTCCTTGCTTCCCGATCCCTGCGGCATAAGCTGACCTATAAAGGTCTGCCCGCTCTTAAATAGGATCTCATCACCGGGTTCGAACAAGGCCTGATTCACCCTGTCCACGGTCTGCCAAGCGTTCTTTTCGGAAGTACCGTCGTTAGAGTCGCTACCGTTTACGGCGTCAACATAATATGTGGTACCGGTTGCATTGCTTCCGAAAAGCTCATAAAGCCAGCTCTGACTTCCTTCGGGCACAGGTAGAGATACTGCCTGTACTACAAGCCCCATTGCCAAGCATACCGAAAGTATTGTTGCAATAAGCTTTTTCATGCTTGCCTCCTTGCAAAAATTTTATTCATTCTATAACTAGTCTTGATAGCACTTTTTCTATAGGATTAAGCTTTTTATCCTTATATAGCGCCTTATACTGTTGCTCGAAATTTTCAGATTCATAGGCGAGTGAGGTATCCCCCGTAATTTTTTCATTCACCTTCCATTTAAGGTCCATAATTCGGTTATTATGCAGATAATCGTAATATCCCTGCTTCGTATACTGCACGGGCCCGTAAATGGTCTCACCCTTTTTATCGGCCGCCAATCTCTCGCGGTTTTCGGATTCTAATTCCTTACAGAACACCTCAAAGGACATTTCCTTTTCGGTTATCACGCCGTAATCAAGCATCATTATCTGCTCTTTTTTATACCGCGCCGCAAGCTCTAACGCATCGGTTATAAGTTTTTCACGGGGATTCTCGCCGCCTGCTTCCTGCTCCCAGAAGTTTTTACCCTGACTTACACCATAGGTATCCATAAAATACATTATTGTGTCACTTTTCAACTTCTCTATCGCAAGCATCAACTCGCCTGCATATATGGGGTGGCCATCCACGAAGGCTACCGCCTTGTTCTGTGGAACAGGCGCCGTAATTATAAGCACCATGGCTACCGCTACCGCCACCGCCAAAACGGCGGCGGCAAGCGGAATAATTATTTTTTTAAGATTAAATACTTTACTCGGCATATTCGCCTAAACCATAACGCATATTATAGGAATCAACAACTATCTCCCAAGCCGAAGCCGCGCTACCTATAGCGGCCGCAACAGTGGTGTCGCCATGGATAGCCTCGTTTACTCTGCCGTTTACAACATCAAAGCCTCCGATAATGCGGTGATTGTAAACCTTCATACCGCTCTTTGTAAGAAGCTCGTATGCAATATCAACCGATTCTTCATCGCGGTAGTTGTTTTCAATTGAACGCTTAAGAAGCTCTGCATTTTCTTCCTCGTCCTCACTGGGCATTGCATGGATATAGGTTACCATGTGTGCTATTGCCTGAGCGGTGGTAGCATCGAGGGAATCGGGCATCACGAAGAGGTTTTCATACATTGCGCCAACAGTGTATTCAGTCTGTCCGGGGCCTAAAGGCAGCGGTACTACACCAAAGTCATCGGTCATATCATCAAAACTGTTTCCGCCCTTGGTAACCTCGCCCATAAGCATGGCAACCTTGCCTTCCTTGAACATTGTTGCGCCCTCGGTCCAGCTTGCGTTACCCGAAACGTTGTATATGTACTTGTTTTCAAACATATTTCTGCGAACAAATTCAAGAGCCTCGGTCATTTCCTTATCGCTAACGCCCGATTTGAAACTGCCGTCATCCTGTAATTTGGCAAACTCAGCGCCGAAGCAGGTAAGGAATTTAGGAAGTGTGTCACCGTTATATGTGAAGCCGTACATACCGTTAATAGCGGTTGTACCGTCGCTGTTTAAAACGGTAGCTTTTTTGAGATATTCTTCAAAAACATCGATGGTCCAAGTCTTTTTCTCTACCATCTCATAGGGGTATTCAAGACCTACATCATCAAAGATACGCTTGTTGAAGAACAACGCGTTTTCAACGTGATTGGTATATTCTGTGGAGAAGCCGTACACCTTTCCGTCAACGGTGGTAAGCTTCTTCGCATTCTGATTGAACTGCGGCTTTGAAAAATCAAAGTATTCATCAAGCGCAAGCAAAAGATTGTTGTTAAGCAATGCAGAAACAGATGCGTTTCTTACCGCAATCAAATCGGCAATAGCCTCCCCGCTTAATGCAGCGGTGGTAAACTTGTTGGAGATTTCGGCTGCATCCATAAGCTCAAGCTCAAACTTACAGTTGTAAAGCTCCTCCATCTCGGCAAGACGCTCTTTCTTGATTTCACCAAGCTCGCTTGTATCATCAGGATCAACATAAACACCGCCTAAGGTTTTGCCCCAGGAAAGTATCTTAATGGTTCTTCCGCCAAGGTCAACCGCACCCTCAATAGCAGGATCCTTTTCACCACAACCCGACATAATGCCGCCGCATGCAATTATCATTACTACCGCGAGCAATATACTTAATAATCTTCTTGTTCTCATTAGATTTTCCTACCTTTCATATTATTTTTTGGAAGCGGGTTTCGCTTTAAAAACAAATATATACATACAAATAATTGCAACAAGGCAAAGGGCTATAACGCTGATAAGAATAATAATAAGAATCTTATTCATATCAATAGCGCTGTCACCTGCTGCAGTATCGGCATCGGTATCGTTGTTCTTATCCTCTTCAGCTATTGCTGAATCAGACTTCTCAACCACCGCATAGGTGCCAAAGCTGTTGAGGCTCGCAATAATTGTTTTTCCATCCTCTGCAACCGCAAACGGTACAACCGTAGCCTTGCCATCGGCAATTAAAAGAACTGCTATTTTGCTTGTGTTGTAGCCTTCGGGTGTATTAAAGGTGGCCTTTATTTTACCTGAGGGCTTAACCTCGCTCTTAATATCAAAAGCGGTGAATTTTGCCGCCGTGGTGCCGAGCGCGCTTTCAACCGCAGCGGTATCAGATACCTTTTCAACGGTTATTTTAGGCTCACTTGCAAATGCATCCTTAGCGCCCTCAAGCTTTACACCCTCGGCCTCGGCATAGGTCTTAAGGTCGGTAGTGTTTATAATCTGCTGAATCTCGGAATTTGTAGCGGCAGTGTTGCCGGTTGTTTTATCATTATTCTTGCCGTTATCCTTAGAACTATTGCCCTTTTCACTCTCTAAAAGGCTCTCGGCCTTATCGGAAATAAGGGTATAATCATAATAGGTTTCGCATGCCCACATAGAGGGGGTTGCATTGGTAATCTGCGCATCGGCCTCTATGGAATCGAGGCTCCATACATCGTTTATCTGAAAGGCAAGACCGATTTTTGTGGTATCTGCCTTGGGGGTGATACGAGTCCACGGAACTGCCATTTCAACAACATAGCCATCTGTAACAGCCTTAACAACGCCGATAAAGCCGCCGTATTCTGCACGAAGGCCTGCTTCATCACAGGTTGCATGCTGAAGCATACCGGTGATTTTACCCTCCTTATCAACACGGAACTGCGAAACCGGAACGTCACCTGCGCTGTTGTTTTCCTCATCAAGGAAAAGCTCAGCAGAGTCGGTAGCCCAATAGGATTTGTTTTGGCTCCAGGCGCTACCGATAGTTTTATCGGTCACATTGAACACAGCATAGAGGAACTCATCGTCCCAGACAACCTTTGCCCAACCGCTCGCGTTCTTTGCATCCTCGCCACTGCGGTGCAGGTTGATTTTTATTTCCTCTACACCACCATAAAGGGTATCTATGGTACCGTCGACCATCGGGGTGCCTCTGTAAATGGAAAGCTTTTTAGGCTTTGCTGCACTTACAGTGAAACTAGCCACGAGCAAAATGAGTGCCACAAACAGAGCAATTGCTCTTACTGCTTTTCTTTTCATTTTTCTCAATCTCCTTAATATGTAAATTTTATTTTTAACCAACTATACCGCCACGTTCAACACTTTCAACAAAAGCGCGTTGAGTGAATATATAGAATATAATTAGAGGTAACATAATTATAAGTGAGCCCGTGCCGTTGAGCAGACGCTCATATCCATCCTCGATAACCGAAACACCAAGCAGCTCCTGAATAACGCTTAAATTGGTGGGAACGGCAAGTATCTGAGTGGATAATACCTTTATATTTGGAGCAAGCCAACCGTTATAGAAGGTATCGGTCCACTGCCACACGAGCGAGAATATTGCCACAACCGAAAGTATCGGCTTTGCGCTCGGCAGCATAACGCTCACAAAGGTTCTTAAGAAGCCTGCGCCGTCTATCATAGCGGCCTCCTCAAGCTCTTTAGGCACATTTCTGTAGAACTGACGCACCATAAATATATAAAGTCCGTTTTTAAGTCCCATCGCCGTGATACCTAAAATACCGAACGGAAGCACCGTGTTAAGAAGGTTAAGTCCCGTTCCTGCAAAATTACGGAAATTAAGGTAAAGCGGAGTGATGATAGTTTGCGGTGGTACCACAAGGGTGAAAATCACCAGCATAAAAAGCGCATTTTTAAGCGGAAACTTAAACCTTGCAAAGCCATATCCCACAAGCGTGCATGAACACAGCTGGGTTACCGTTACAAGCAGACACACACCGAGTGTTGTAAGGGTTGTAACAGGTATATTTACCGCCTTGAACATAATCTTCAGATTATCAAGGGTCCAGTTCTTTGGGATAAGGTCTACCGTTGAATCATAAAGGTCCGTTCGCGCCATAAAGGTCTGAAAAAAGCTCTGAAGTATGGGGAACAAAACATAATAGCAAACGCCGCACACTATTATTCCGCGCACTAATATATAAAACGCGTTGCCCCATTTTTTTGCTCGTTTTTTGCGGTTTGATTTTTTTAGTTCATCCAAATGCTTCACCTCCATCAGTCATAGTAGAACACAAGTCTTGAAATAAGCAGGGCAAACACCGCTAAAATCACAACCACCGCCGCAAAGAATACAAATGCCATTGCCGCGCTCAAAGAATAGTTGATATTCTGCTGTGCCGTGCTTATCACGATACCCAAAACCTCGCTCTTTTCGGAGGATAGAAGGTCTATAAGTGAATAAATCGTGTTTGTGAGAATATACGGAGAAAGCATCGGGAAGGTTATTTTCCAGAATTTTTCCCAAGCGGTACAACCGTCTATTGTCGCGGCCTCGTAAATCGCGGGCGAAATAGTCTGAAGTGCCGCTAAAAAGATAAGTATCTGCACACCCGAGGAGTTTATAACCTCATAAAGGCGTGATATTGCCTGTGAAAGATAGGATATTATTCCCGTGGGAAGTCCTATCGTTACAAGCAGGTTTGAAAGGTCAACCGCATTCACCGATTCGCTCGTGTTAGAGCCTGTTGTGAGAACGCCCGAAACCACCGATACTGAAGAGAGTGACAAAAGCACTCCCGATGACACTATAACGGGCAGAAACAATATCGCTCTGACTGCGGTTCTACCTTTGAATTTGGTATTAAGTATGTTTGAAATAAAGAAGCTGAATACTATAACAAGCGGTATGTTTATGAGCATATTTACCACCGAGGTGATAAGCGATTTAGAAAACTTTGCGTGCTCTAAAAGCGCCTCCTTATAATAGGCTATGCCCTGAAACTTCAACTCGTATCCAGAAGGGTCTATCTGAAGCTCATTGATACTGAACAGAAAGGACTGTATGATAGAAGGAATGAAAATCAGAATAGCGCCTATTAAAAAAGGTGATACAAAGGCAATGCCCGCAACACTTCTTTTATTTGCAAGGGTTAATTGTTTTTTCATCTGCTTCATCTCTTTTCTGTTACTACAAAGTCTTTGGCGGCAATGGATATACCGTCCACCGTTATATCCTTATTGGTGTAGTTAACTATTACACCGCCGTTTTCCCAATCGGTGCGATAAACGCCGATGGCGAGTTCACGGTGCTGTGTTATGGCACCCGTGGCTACGCGGGAAAGCTTTTCTTTAATATTAAGGTATTGCTCTGCGGCAAATTCCACCCAATTTTCATAGTTTTGTGAGAACATCAGGGTGGACTCCACACCCTCAAACTCGGCTACATCCTCATCTGAGGAGTAAATCCAATCAAAATAGAGCTCACTACCCGTTTCAACGGCCTTAAGAATATTATCCACAGGTGTTCCAAGTCCGTTAATCGAAGGCACAGTGTAGTCCACACAACCCGAAAGCACTATCTGCATAAAGGGCACACTGCAATCGGTGAGGTTGTTGCCCGAGGAAGCGGTTGGCAGCTCTAATATCCTATCCGCATATCCCGCCGCATATATGTTGGGGGCGGTAAGGGTGAGGTTGGCATCCTCTGCAATTTTATTGAGTGCCTGAGAGACAAGCGCCTTTGCCGCCGTGCGGTTTAGTTGATTACCCTTTTCAAAATTGGAGGAAAGTATACTGCCCATATCCTCTAACGCTACCGCATTGATATTAAGCTTTTTAACACTGCTTACATATTTATTACTAAGAGCGCCCACATATCTTGCATCAAGAATATAGTATGATGCTCCGTCCTTTTCGGGGAGGTTTGTGGAAACATTGTAGCGGTAATCCTTATCGGTCTTATTAGTACTAAGGCGGTTTGCATATTTAAGCGGATTTATAACGGGATAGCCCTGCCATATTTTAAGCGTGGAGGCACCGAGTGAGAGATTATCCTCACCCACCTCGGCTTCGAGAGCCGAGAGCGCCTTTTTGCCGCCCATACCCGCCGCGGGAGAGGCGTTATCGGGGAGTGCCGCGTCAAGACCGCCGCCGTACCAACTGCTATAGGTGATACCGATATCCTCTACGCCAAGCTTTTTAAGCTCTCTTACTATCTCGCGCGCCTGCTTAAAGGAGGTCACGGTTTCCTGGGTCTCATATCCGATACCCGCAATGCTTTTTTCAACCGTGATTTTACCCGTAAATCCTATGTTAAGTCGGTCAAGCTCATCTTTCTTTTGCTTTAAAGTGCCCTTTTCTATAAGGTAATCGCGATAGTTTCGGGCTAAAGCCGAATAGTTGGCCTGACCCTCGCCATAGAAGGTAAATCGCAAAGAAATATCGCTGTCAAAATATTTTTCTGCATAAACATTTGTAGACATCTTACCCTTGTTGGTTCTTATCACCATCGGGTCCATAACAAGAATGTTAAAGCAGGGATAAATCTGATTATAATCTGTAGACATACCCGAAACTCTTGAGCGAAGCTCGGCGCAGGTGTCACCGCTTTCTATAACGGCAAGATACGCGCCGCCGTTTTTAACCATACCGTATATCGGCATAAGTCCCGTGTTCTCGCTTATGTTGTTTTCGGTTTTGGAAAGGGTGGTATCCCTTCCGTAAATCGGAACGGTGAGTGTCTGGGTATTTATTCTGCCGTTATTGAGGTTTATAAGAGCGCCCGAGCCATCGGGAACTATCATATATCCGCTATCCGAAACACCCGCCGCCGCAAAAAAGGGCAGTACCGAGAGTTCGGTTACAGATATGCTATCCGGCACCGAAACACCCTCTGCAGGAATTCTCACATAAAACTCGCCGTTTTCTATAGTGTATTCCACCGTGATTTCCACCTGAAGCAGAGTTTTAACCTGCGTCTTATAGCCTACCGCTTCGTTATCAGAATATAAATCGTTTTCGGAATAATCGGTCTGCTTGAAAATCGCATCATATAATTTGGGGAGTGCATAGTCGGGAGCATAAAGGTCAAGGAAATAATATTGCTTGTTCATACTAAGCTTACTGAAGTTTTCGGCGTATTTTTTCTTTTCGCGCTCACTGCCCTCGGAGGGCTTTTTAAGCTCATAATACTTATCTACCGCTTTTTTTTGTTCACCATCGGAAAGTTTACTGAGCACAAGTGATTCAAACTTATCCTTAGGGACGGCCGCGGGAAGCATTGTGATATCGATATCGGTCTCACCTATTTTATATGTAACGGCAACACCGTTTTCTATCGAGCCGATGCTTATGTTCCCCTGCTGTGCGCAGTGCTCAAATGAATTAAAGTATTGCAATAAATCCTTATCGTTATAATAGGATAATAAAATCTGTGATTTCATCTCGGATTTTACCGTGCCTAACCCCTGAGACTGCGCCGCTTGTTCGGCGGTGGGGTTAGAGCGCCAATAATTTTTGTTTTGCTTATCATAAACCGAAAAGTCAGCGGTCTCAGGGTTGATAAACAGACTCAACTGCTCGCTTTCCGCCACCCTCTGCATACCCTCAGGGGCGAGAACATCGGCTTCAAGCTTAAGCTCGCCCACAGTGGTAGGCTTTGAGCTCTTATAATCATAGTCAGAGGCCGTGAGTCTTACGGGAACTATGCAAAGTACCAGCGCCGTGCATATCACAAGCACGCCTGCCGCTATAATTATTTTTTTGTATTTTTTAAAGATTTCCAAAGCTCACACCTCACAGTCTTATGATGAGCTGATTGTAAATGCTGATTAAGAAATATGCCATCTGCTGAACAAGGTTAAACACAAGCAAAAGCAAGAAAATTACAATCGCCATACCCACAACCGTTACTATAATTGTGCCTATAGCGCGCGGCAGGGTGAAATCGTGCACAGTGATTACCGCCACGAAAATCAGGAAACCGGACCAAAGAATACCGAAGAGCTGAATTATCACCGCAAACATAGCCTCTTCTTCGGTAAGGCAATAGGTAAGCGGTATATAAACTAGATTTGCGATGATAAACGGAACTAATGCATAGCCCGTTGCCATGGTTATTTGAAGCGGGGTTCCATCACCCTCCATAAGGGTGGAAACCGCCCAGTTGCATACACACCAGAGTGCCACAGGAACAACCGCCGTGCAAACAGCCGTTATAAGATTGAATTCCTTGCCGACTGCTGTAAACAGAAAGGCGCTGTAGCGCGATTTGCATATCGTAACCAGCGCATAAAAAACAAATATAATCAGAACGGACCAAAGATTGCCTTTCCCTTCACGGCACATTTCATAAAACGCCTTAAAGGGATGTGTTGCTATATATTTACTGTAGGAAATACCGCTCCACACGGGTGATGCGGATAATCTCTCGCCTACCCTTTTTGCTTTAAGCACACGCGCTATCGCATAGGCTGCGCCTGCAACCGCCGCAAGACCTATAAGCAACCACAAAAAGTTATCCTTAAGCGCTTCCTTTCGGTAATACTTAAACGCCTTTGAATAGGTGGTTTGGTCATCGGCAAGCTTGGCATAGTGCATACCCCTTTTATACTCGCCTAGCATTATGTAGGATTTCGCAATACCCGAATAGCCTATTCTAAGATTTGAATTCTGTTTGAGAACCGCCTTCCACTCGGTAACGCTCTGCTCGTAATCACCGTCTGTATAAGACTGTTGAGCAGCAAGGATTGCCTTGCCGTAATCGGTATAGCGAAAAACAGTAATACTGCGCACCTCGGAATCAAGAACAATTATTCTATCCCCCGACGTGGCTATCGCGGTGGGCTTTTTAAAGGCGCCCTCTACCGTACCCTTGCCGCCTATTGCAAACAGGAGGTCACTGTCATCGTTATAAACAAACACTCTGCCGTGGTTAGAGTCAAGCGCCAGAAAACCATAACTTGAAGCGGCGCTCACATCCGAAAAGCTCGATGAACCGGATGCAGTTGCGAGCTCCCATGTAAGCGGAAAATCAAGGTCACCTATAACATTGCCATAAAGCTCACTTGTTTTAAGAATGTTTGTGCCCTTAGCGGTCTGCTTGCGAACATTTTCGGAAGCCTCGGGCGAGTTTGTTATGGAAGCGGTTACAGTATAAACAAAGCCCTTTGAATCAATATCAATATTGTTAAATTCAACGGGTACTGTTTTGGCATACTGCTCGCGTTGACGCTTTGTGGCAATCTTTTTCCAGAGCACATCGATCACGCTCGCATCTACCTCGTTAGAGCCGACAAAGCCTATAAAATCATCCGAGCTGTTAAACTGCAAAAGTCCATCAAACACGCCCTTTGCAAGGATATACACATTACCCCACGCATCGGCCGCAACCTTTAATGGGATAAATTCGAAATCGGTAAGATAAAGCTCCTCGCTCGAAACCGTGATAACACGGCTTATAGCGCCCGAACGGTCACACACTATAACCCTTCCGCCCTCACTGTCGGCAATATAAAGCGTACCTTTAGCATCCACAAAAACTCCCTGCGGAGCAGTAAGTGTAGTAGAGGTTCCGTCGGGCAGAGTAAAGGATGACAGTATTTTGCTATACTCAAGATCACCATCGAAAACGGTTATCTCATTTGTAGAGGAATCGCAAACATAAAGGTTACCGTCAGCATCGGTAGCCACATCTGCAGGAGTCATAAAGGTATATCCTTCCGTGGGTGAGGATACCATATATTTTTCGACTGTTGCCGCATCAGGCATCAATGTTGCCTGATTTTTTACATCATAGGTATATGAAACTGCCGCAGTCGGCATACAAAATACTGTAAGGCAAGCCGCAACAGCTAATATTAAGCCTAAAAATCGCTTCAAGAAATACACCACCGTTTTAGGATTAGAGCGAATAATCCGAACTCGTTTTAAAAAGGCGAATTTTCACTCATCCCGTGTTAAAATACTTACAAATCGTTCTTTTTGTTATTCCTTCATACCCGCCGTAGCCATTGTTTGAAGCATCTGACTCTGAGACAGGATAAATGTGGTTATCGGTACCACCATCATAAATAGTGAAACTGCGGCGCCAACACCCATACGAGCAATACCGCCCGCCACTATCTGACTGAGCGCCACGGGAAGGGTTTTAAGTTGCTCACTATATATATAGCTTCCGCCAGTTGCATTCCACAGACTCTGCACCGAAAGCACCGTGAGCGTGAGCCATGCGGGCTTTACTATGGGCATTACTATCGTAAATAGAATTCTTGCCTCACCTGCACCGTCTATACGGGCCGCCTCAAGCAGAGCGTCGGGCAATAATTGCTCCATAAACTGCTTCATAAGATAAAGACCTAATGTGCTCTGCGCCGCGGGCAGGATTATCGCCCAATAGGAATCGAGAAGCCCGAATTTATTCATAAGAATATATGTGGGCACCGTGGTTACCGCCGCTGAGAACATAAGCGCTAAGGTTATCATCTTAAATATGAATTTTCTACCGGGAAAATCAAATTTAGTCAGCGCATAGGCCGCTGCAGAGGTGAATATTATCTGCACTACAACGCCGATAGCGGTTATGAACACAGAGTTGAATATGTATCGCGAGAAGTGCACCTGAGAATCGGTGAGCACCGTCATCATATCCCTGAAGTTATCAAGGGTTGGATTGCGCACAAAGAACTTGGGCGGGAACAAAAACAGTTCCTCATAAGGCTTGAACGCATTTGAAATAACATATATAAGCGGCAGTGACATAAAGAGTGCGAATATAAACAGCGCCGTAAATATCGCCATATTACCGCCCAAAGACCGATATAGTCTTTTAGATTTCTTCATAAAACTTTCTCTCCGTTAGCTAATAGTACGAGTTTTAATTGCCAACCTTTTTCAATAAGGAATTTATAACCTTGTTACACAAAATGGTTATAAGGAAAAGCACCGTAGCAATCGCCGAGGCATATCCCATTTCAAAGCGGATGTTACCGTAGTCGCTAAGGTGAGTGGCTATCGTGTGACCCGCATACCTGACACTCGGGAAGCCGGCAAGGTTTGTGCTTATATCGCTCACGCCGAAAGCGCCCGTTACCGCGAGCACCGCGCCGAAAACAAGCTGAGGCTTCATAGATGGCAGGGTTATATACCACAGCTCCTGCCAACGGTTTCGTATACCGTCTATCGAGCCCGCCTCATACATAGAGGTATCAACACCCTGAAGACCCGCAACGAAGGTAAGAAAGCCTGTGCCGAGGCTCATCCACAGTTGAACGATTATCAGGATTGTGAGGACATATCGCGTGTCCTGCAACCAATAAATCGGGGTGGTAATAAAACCCCACTGCATTAAAAAGCCGTTTATAAGACCCGTTGAGTCGCTACTGAAAAGAAGTTTCCAGATAAGATAGGCGTTACCCGAAATCGAGGGCGCATAAAACATAACAACAAATATTGCACGCACCTTGGGGTTAAGCTCATTTATAAACCACGCCATTAAAAAGCTTAGCATATATCCCGCAGGTCCCGTTATAACGGCAAAAACCATTGTGTTTTTGACCGCAGTTAAGAAAATATCATCCGAAAAGAATAGCTTTGTGTAGTTAGAAAGACCGATAAATGTGGGTTCCTGAAGCATATTGTAGTATGTAAGGCTATAGAAAAGTGCCATAAACACCGGAACCACGGTAAATATAATGAAAAGCGAAAGAAACGGGAAAAGCAGCACAAAGGCCATCTTGTTTTTACGGACTCTGCGCACAAAATCCGCTCTTCGCAACGGGAACGGTATTCGTTCTTTGGTATTCATATCATAACTCCTTATTTAATCCCTAAAGCATCGCGTTGATATTGCATTTCCTCGATCAGCAGCTTATTGCAATCATACATAGCCTCTCTGACATCAATGCCGTCATCAATGATTGCGCGGAAGGCGTTGTTGAGATTACGGCCTGTATAATAGCCGCCCGGTACCTCGGGCACACCTACCGTATTTTCAAGCTGAAGCTTTAAATTGCGCGCCTGAAGCTTGGTCCATGAAAGCTTTTCAAGTCCCGCCACATTGGCGATAGCATATCTGCCTGCGGCTCCTAAAAGACTTTCAAGGAAACTGCCAAAGTTTATCTGCGCCTCATCAGAGCTCCACCAATCAATAAACTCAACCGCCGCCTCTTTATGTTTGGAATCACTAAGCACTATACTCGCCGTTACATTAACGGGTGAACTGTGGTCAACGTTGCCGTTCTCATCGGGAGTACCCGGCACCAGTGTTATGCCCCAAAGCCCCTCAATCTGCGGTGCAAAGGCTACAAGCGTGTTAAAGGCGGTTGAGTAATCTGCAACCGCAAGTGGCATCTCACCCGAAGCAAAGCGATTGGCAAAATCATAGCTTACGGGCATTCCATAGCCCGAATAAAATTCAGCCCAGCTATCCATCGTGCGGATGGCAACCTCACTGTCAAAAAGAGAGGTTTGAAGGTCATCACTATAGTATTTACCGCCGTTCTGATAAAGAAGCATTATGTAGGACTCGCCTGTCTCAAGTGTGGGCAGACCGAAAATCATATTGTTTTGTGTAAGTGTGGGAAGAATGCGGTAAACATCGTCCCAGGTTTTGGGAATCTCGATATTAAGCTCATCGAGAATATCTGCTCTGTAGAACATCACGCTGTAAGAAGCGGTCTGGGGGATGCCGTAAATAGCATCACCATAGCGCACAGATATCATCGAACTCTCAGTAAAGCGGGATACCATATCGGCAGTCTGCGTATATTTTGAAAGGTCCTCCACTGCGCCGCGGAAGGCAAAGTTCATAATAGTTGCCTTAGGAATATTAAGCGCCACATCGGGACCTACGCCCGCAAGCGTTGCCTGCAGGAGTGTGGTGGTATCGGAAACAAGCTTGGTTTCAACCGCAATCTTGCTTTCGGGTGTGAAATCCGACTCGATAAGCTGCTTTAAAATCTGCGTCTGGTCGCGGCCGCTTATAATCCATGAGGAAATTGTTTCCTCCACACCATCTATTTCTCCAAGCGCGCTGTAATCAAGAACGAAGGAATACATAAACTGCCTGAAGCCAAAGGCTATATCCTCGAAGAAGGTACCTGTGGCTCTCGGCATCTCGGCGCCCGATTCTGTTATCATAAAGTAGTCAAGGCTTATATCGGTGCGCTTGATGTCACCCACCATACTGCCCATTGACGAAAGGTTTGAGTTAAACGCAGACACATTCTCAGGGATGGTATACGGGTCATCATACATCTCGTCAAGCACCAGCACCGCAGAGTTCAGTATCGCGGTAAAGCTACTGCTCTTGCCGAAATACCCCTGCATTTCTTGGACTATAGCACTAAGCGCCTCACTCTCGGTTTTAAAGAGCTCCACAACATGGGGCATCTTGGACTGAATATCGTAATCACGGTAAACATCGGGTGTGGTACCCGTTACTGTGATTATCTCACGATAGGCGCCGTTGAGCTTTTCAAGGCTTGACTCCACCCTGCGGCAGATATCGGCAACCTCACCGAGGCTTGCTTCAAAGCGAATGGTGTTAGTTCCCTTTTTAAGCGGGATTAAATATGCGCCTTCCTCACCGCCAAAGACCACATTCTTATATTCGTTTGAATATGAGAATGTGAAATTCTTTGCTTCGGCAAAGGGTATTTCCCCGTTTACATAGATATTTCTTGCAACA
Organism: Acutalibacteraceae bacterium; assembly: GCA_036306845.1. Taxonomy (GTDB): domain Bacteria; phylum Bacillota; class Clostridia; order Oscillospirales; family Acutalibacteraceae; genus UBA737. Next base: position 15,220 of record JAXJYT010000108.1, read on the forward strand.
TTTATTCCCTTGCACTCATTCTGTTTTACCTTAAAGGTGAGCTGATAAAGACCGTCAGCAGGGATATTTTCTATCTTATACTCTATCCATTGGCCGAAATCATCAAAACGGCCGCCGCCTAATATGTTAAGACGGGTTGTCATCTCAACGGCAGGCTCGATAGCAGGTGAGCTGCGGTCGGCTACTGCGGCAAGCATTGCCGAAGATTTAACCGTTACATTCTCGGCCTGAATTTTAATATTTTCTATATCCTGAGCCTCTTTAAGACCTGCGGCCTTATATTCGGCTAACTTATTTTCATAGGACCGTAGCTCGCGCGGTGTACAAAGGGTGAGCGAGATTATCTCATATTCGCACTGCACCGAGCGCAGCTCTATGGTGTGCACACCGGCGGTAAGCAAAAACAGATAGGGCTCATCAAAATATCCATTGGGGTCGCGCAGATATTCGGTATGCTCATCGTGAAGCTGAATCTGCGACTGATAAAGGTCGTTGCCTGTGGCATCCTGCAAAATTTCGGTCTCGTTTTTCCAAAGGCGCGAAAGCCACATATTAGAGGCGCCGTCAAAGGGAAGTGCACCGTCAACACGCAAAGCGCAAGAGGGGTTCTGTGTGCTCTCATCGGCGGTTTTATAAGTAAGCTTAATCTGATAAATCGCATCTGTGGGTACACTGACATCAAAGGTAATGCTCTCACCCTCAACAAGAAGTACCGAGCCACCCGCCGGAACAAGATTTATTTCCTCTTTGGCATAGAGCTCGCTTTTAAGCTCCTTGCTATACACCTCATAACTCTCACTTTCCTCGGCAGAAAAGCTTACAAGCATCTTATCGCGTAAAGCGTCACCCTCTGCGGCAGAGGTCGTTATTGCGGCACTTATAATAAAAACTGCACTTAACATCACACTTGTTATCTTTCTTAGCATAGTATCCTCACTTTATTCACCGAAAAAGCCATTGACTTTTCTGAGATTTTTCAAATATAAGTAAAAGGCGCAACCAACACCCCCACTTTACATTATTATTATAACTTACATATGTATAAATCTTTTAAGACTTTTTCCCTTAACTTTATTGAAAATATCCACATTTTTATTTTAAAATTGCGGTATTTTTCCGCACGGTGCACAACATGCAGATAAAAAAATCCGACGGTATTAGCCGAGTGCTAATAAGGAAGTATTTTTGAAAATGTGGTGTAACCTCATTAAATGGGGTTACACCCTTTTCATTTATGCGGGTTTTAGTGATATTTCCTTTTCTTTTCGTATTTCTTCTATCATCTGCAAAAGTTCTTGTTCCTGTGGTACGGTAAACAACCCAACCGCCGTAAAGTATATTTCCACCTTTACGTTGTTGTGAGAGTGCTTTTTCTCGTTTTTGTGAATTACAATGCGTTTAATAAGCTTGTTTACGATGATAGGGGATAATTCCCGCATCTCTGTAAACTCTCGGAGTCCTGCAAGGAGCATCCTTAAATCCACCGTCTTTTTCTGCAATTCCGCCAACTCTTTTTCGCTTTCGTCCACCACAGTCATTAACCGATTTTGCTCGTTTTCATACTCGCTTGCCATACGGCTATAACGCTCATCGCTGATTTTGCCGTTGATGTTATCCTCGTAGATACGGGAGAAAAGGCGATCCAAATCCGCAATTCGCTTTCTGCTGCTTTCAATAAGAGACTGCAACATTTTTATTCTTTGGGTATCGTTTTCACCCTTTTTCTTTGCTACAAGGTAGGTAAAAGCATTTTCGTAACAAGCGACAAAGTCGGCTAACTCTCGGATAGTGTCAAGCACGATTGCTTCAAGCACAACGTTACGGATAAAGTGAATATCACAAGTTCCTCTGCCGTCCTTATAGTTGGCACAACGGAAAAATTCTTGGTTGGGCTTAAGGCTTAAGGCTTTTTGAAGCACAAAAGTGTAATTTTGAGCCGCAATCTGCACAGTACACCAATCCCGAAAACAAACTTTTTCTGCCCGTTGCAGAATTTCTACGCTTGTGTTTGCGGAGTTCCTGCACCCTCAGCCACATATTTTCGCTGATAATTGCTTCTTGGGTGTCAGGTATGATCTGATAATCTTCCTTTGCCCTTTCAACAACCTTGTGTACCTTATAACTGATGGTAGAGGATTTTCCGTTCACCGTGCAACCTGTGTATTGCTGATTTTCAAGGATATTTTCAATGGTGCTTGATGCCCACCGATAGATATTTTTCGGTGTCGGATTACTCGTTTTTCTGCCGATGGAATTAAAATATGCGGTGGGAGTAAGTGTCTTTTCCTTTTCTAACTGCCTTGCAATCTGTGAGGGACCTTTCCCCGCAAGGCACATTTCAAAAATTTTTCTTACCACCTCTGCGGCAGGTTCGTCAATATACCATTGTTCTTTTTCCTGCTCGGTTGCCTTTTCCTTATCAACCGCAAGTTTCTTGTAGCCGTAAGGGACGGCAGAGCCGATACGTTTACCCTTTTTCGCTTTCATTTCGTGGACAGCACGGATCTTCTTTGAGGTCTGAGCAGCGTACCACTCGTTAAATATGTTGTGAAACGGCATCATTTCCGTTCCCATACCTCTTGTGGTATCCACGTTTTCCTGTATCGCAATAAAGTTTACGCCAAGCGTTGGATACACAATTTCCGTGTAGTGTCCGCACAATAAATGTTCTCTACCGAAGCGGGAGAGGTCTTTTACAATGACTGTAGCAACCTTTCCTGCTTCAATTAGATTTTGCATTTCAATAAATCCGGGACGGTTAAAGGTCGTACCGCTTATGCCGTCATCCACGAAAAATTGCGGGTGAAGATGACCGTGCCTTTTGGCATAGTCCATAAGGATTTCTTTTTGGTTGGATATGGAATTGCTTTCGCCTTCGAGATTATCGTCTTGGGAAAGACGGCAATACAAGGCGGTTATTTTTTCGTTTTCTTGCCCTTGTAAATTTGTGTTCGTTGTCATATATTTTCTCCTTTCCGATGACAACCGGGCATTGCAATGTGCCGTTATTATACACTTGCACTGCTCCTGTTGTCGAATGTGTGGTCTATATCATCTTGTGTTCTGTTAGCAAGGCTTCAATCTGCTCAAGCACGGTTTCCTTGCCCTCGGTATCAAAATGGGTTGTTACCTCGTAGGTAGTACCACCGATTTTATAAACAAACTGCTCCTTGTCTATCTCGAAAAACGGTGCAAAAATTGATGTGATTTTATTGTTTTCGGTGTTCATTATCGTTCCTCCCTTGCGTTACGCTCTCGTTTTCTTTGCCAATTTTCCAAGAGCTTTATAATGGTTTGCTGCATATCCTTATTTGAATAATTTTTGGGGAAATACTTGCGTATATCCTCTGTCATAAATCTGACTTGCTCCTTTTGGTTAGGTTTTTCTTCACTCAATACGGCGAATACCGTGTCAACGGAAAGCCGACCTTGTTCGCTGAATTTTCGTAACCTCTGCGATTGAGAAAGTGACGGAGTAGCGTCCGCAAATTCGATTTCCTCATATAAAATCCGTTGTTCGTGTTCGGGTAAGTAGGAAAGTTCAACGGCGGGAGTAAAGGCTATCCTATGCTCGTCCACCAATTTAAGCAGTTCAGGAATAAGGTTGGTAAGACGGATATAACGGTAAACTTGGTCACGACTTTCTCCCAACTGCTGACCAATTTCTGCGGCGGTATCACTATTTGTCGCAACTTGCGATGA